>CALWRN010000057.1 GCA_944383975.1 uncultured Clostridia bacterium
TATATAACTGATACATGCACCGCTGTGTATGATCTTGTACATTACTTTAATTCAGTTAAAAATACTCTAAGTAAGTTGTCCACTATGTCAGAAGACGAACGTAAAGATTCTGGTTATATATTCTCATACCAGGAATATGTAAAAAATTTAGCAAAGCATCCGAGAATATATATTTTTGAAGGTTATCAAGGTCCACTTGCCAAAGGTATATTGGATAATTGCGGGTTAAATTTTAATACCATCAAAGAAGTATTTAAAAATGCCTACAAATTTCATATATATATATTGATTCCTAATTGTATTAGGGATAAAAATGAGCTTGCCGAAAGTATACATACTTCTATAAATATAGAGCGGACAAACAAATGTTATTATGCAAAAATTGTAAAAAACAAACAGGTAGTCAAAGACCACATACATATGGTTTGGTACAACGAGACTTTTAAGGTAAAAAATAATGTCTAAATTGAATATTATTTGATAATCAATTGACTACAAATAAAAAAGATATAAATATTAAGTTTACATAGGAGAGATTATGGAAAATATAGAAAAATTTAGTAATGAAGTGTGTAAAGAATTAAAATATTATGTTTATAGACTTATTGATCCCCGAAATGGTAATACATTCTATGTGGGACAAGGCAAAAATAACAGAGTTTTTGCTCATGCAAAAGGCGTTCTTGACAATTATGAAGGAGAAAATTATAATGACAACGAAGATGATGAATCATCGAAAATTAAAATTATAAGAGAAATAAAATCTTCTGGATTGAGTGTTATATATATAATACAAAAATATGGCTTAACTAAAGAAGAAGCTTTATTGGTTGAAAGTGTATTAATAGATGTATATGGTTTGAACCAACTATCAAATGAAATCCATGGACATGAATCAGATTTGTGTCCGGCTAATGCATTAACAATACAAAGAAGTTTATCAAAAGAAGAATTTCAAGATTTAAAAACTAATCCCAAATTTATTTTAATTAAAATCAAGAGCTATTGGCTTAATCAACGAAATGGAGATATTTATCAAACAGTTAGATCTGCTTGGAAATTAAACTTAAATCGTGTCAAAGATTATCCATATGTTTTGGCTGTAGTTGATGGTATAGTATCAAAGGTATATAAAGTGACTGATTGGCATTATGCTAACGGTACTTCTGGAAGGATTGAATTTGATGGAATTGAACTTAATTCTGATGACGCAATTTCTAAATTGTTTTTAGACAAAAAAATTCCTAGTAGATTTAGGAAAAAAGGGCAAGCTAGTCCCGCTTTGTATAGTGATTAATTTTTTAAATATGTTGTAATCAAATAGGCTTATAATGATAATATTTGCAATAAAAAGAACATATTGACTACAATTTCAATATGTTTTTTTGTGCTTTGTCAGTCTTTAATAAACAAACATCTAGTTATCACTATTTTTGCTAGTTTCAAAAGTTAACACCCTTAAGGTGTCTTTTTTTAATTAAGTATTGCAAAATATATTTGCATATGATATATTGTAAACATCGGAGGTCTATTTATGGGATTAGGATGGTATGCCGAATGGGAAAGGGAAAAAGAAGAGAGAGAAGAAGAGATGTTTGAGGAAGAAGAAAGAAAAAGACAACAACTTATAGAAGAGAATAAAAGAAATGATGTTGCAATTCTTAAAACTCAGGAACAATTCAAATTATATGAATGCGAAAATGGGCAGTTTTCGTTATTTCCTCCAATCAAGGTTGTTAAGAATAAAACTAAAAAATCAACAAAAAAAGATGTTAATACTACCAAAAGAGAGGAAGAAAAATTGTCTACAAATGAAAGTGATTCACTTGTTGATGATATAGAAATATAATTAATATAATTTATAAAAATAAAATTTGAAGTAGTCAAATGATTTAGAAATTATTTGACTACTTTTTATATATTGTGTAAAATATATATATGATTATACTAGGAATAGACCCAGGATACGCTATTATTGGATATGGGGTTATAGATACTGAAAGAAAAGATATGGTGGTTGATTATGGTGCAATAATAACCCCAAAAGAAGATACAATGCCTATTAGGCTGGAAGCAATTGACTCTAGCCTAAAATTTTTGTTTGAAAAATATAAACCTGATGCCGTTGCAATTGAAGAATTATTTTATTTTAAAAATCAAAAAACAGTAATACAAGTGGCACAAGCAAGAGGTGTTATAGTTTTGGCGTGTCAAAAATATTGTGGTAATATTTACGAATATACGCCACTTCAAATTAAACAGGCATTAACAGGGCAAGGACGAGCAGAAAAAGCACAAGTTCAATATATGGTTAAAGCAATTTTGGGGTTAGATTCAATACCAAAACCTGATGATGCAGCAGATGCGTTGGCTGTTGCCATTTGTCATAGTCAAACAAGCCCAATTCTTAATTCAAATAAAATGTAGAGGTTAATGATGATTTCTTTTTTAATGGGAATAATTGAAGAAAAAAATGAAAATTCTGTTATAATAAATGTTAATGGAGTTGGTTTTAATATTAATATTTCAAGTAATACTTTTTCTTCTTTACCTTTAGTAGGTGAGAGTACAAAAATATTTACTTATATGTCAGTAAGAGAAGATGATATATCCTTATATGGTTTTTCAAGTATAGAAGAAAGGAATTTATTTAATAAACTTATAACTGTGACTGGAATAGGTCCCAAAATGGCTTTAGGGATACTTTCAGGACTAAGTCTGTCAGATTTAATTATCGCTATAATAAAAGAGGATAGCAAGTTATTATCTAAGATTAAAGGGTTAGGCAAAAAAACTGCTGAAAGATTATGTCTTGAACTTAAAGATAAGTTGTCTCCTATATCAAACCAAGAAACTTCAAATTTTGAAATAGATTATAATGAAGATGCAGTTCAAATGGCAACAGATACCTTGATAAGTTTAGGTATTAGCAAAAATGAAGCTTATATGCTTGCTAGAGCGAATGCTACTAAAGACTCTACTGCAGAGGAAATTATCTCTAAATCATTAAGGGGGTATAAAGGTTAATGGATAATAATGATAGATTTATAACAAGCACTAAAAATTTGACAGATGCGGAAATTGAAAATTCATTAAGACCAACTTCTTTTGATGAATATATTGGTCAGACGAAGGTTAAAGAATCTTTAGAGGTTTATATAAAAGCAGCAAAATCAAGAAAAGAAAGTTTGGACCACGTTTTACTTTATGGTCCTCCAGGACTTGGAAAAACAACATTATCGCATATTATAGCAAATGAACTTGGTGCTCAATTTAAAGTAACATCTGGACCAGCGATTGAGCATGCAGCCGATCTTGCGGCAATACTTACAAATTTAAATCAAAATGATGTTTTATTTATAGATGAAATCCATAGATTAAATAAAACAGTAGAAGAAATACTTTATCCGGCAATGGAAGATTTTGCTCTTGACTTTATTGTTGGCAAAGGTCCTTCTGCTAGAAATATGCGCTTGAAGATAAAACCTTTTACTCTAATAGGAGCCACAACTCGTGCCGGAATGTTAACAAACCCTCTTAGAGATAGATTTGGCGTTATATGTAGATTAGAACTATATTCAACAGAAGAACTTCAGGTTATAATTAAGAGATCTGCAAATATATTGGGAATAAAAATTGATGATGATGCAAGTAGAGAGATTGCTATGAGATCAAGGGGAACACCACGTATTGCAAATAGACTATTAAAGCGTGTAAGGGATTATGCTCAAGTTCTTGGTGAAGGCCATGTAACAAAGTCTATAGCAGATAAAACTCTACAAATCATGGAAATAGATGAACTAGGGCTTGATACAATTGATAGAAAAATTATGCTTTCAATCATAAATAAATTTGGTGGTGGTCCTGTTGGGCTAGATACTCTTTCTGCAACAATAAGTGAAGATTCTTCAACAATAGAAGACGTCTATGAGCCTTATCTGCTTCAACTTGGTTTTATTTCAAGAACTCCAAGAGGACGAGTTGCTCTTGAGCCCGCATATAAACACTTTGGAATAGAATTTTATAAGAACTGAATAGAGGAAAGAATGTATGACAAATATTAATAATAAAGATTTAATGCTAAGAAGTAGTTATAATTATGAATTGCCTTCAGACTTAATAGCACAGGTCCCAGTAGAGCCTAGAGACAGTTCTCGTTTGCTTGTTTATAATAGGAAACTTGATACGATTGAACATAAACATTTCTACAATATTATTGATTATTTAAATAAAGGGGACGTCCTTGTTGTAAATAATACAAGAGTTTTACCTGCTAGATTATTTGGGTATAAGGATACTGGTGCAAAAATAGAAATACTTTTACAAAAAAGAATTAATTTAACTGAATGGGAGGTAATTGCTAAACCTTTTAAGCGTATAAAAGAAGGAACCATTTTAATATTTAGCAAAAATCTTTCATGCCAAGTCATAGAAAAATCAGATTATGGTTGTTGTAAAATAAAGTTTATGTTTGATGGAGTATTTGAAGAACGTTTATCAGAGGTAGGACAAATGCCATTACCTCAATATATTCATGAAAAGTTAAAAGATAAAGAGAGATATCAAACGGTTTATTCTAAAATAGAAGGTTCTTCAGCTGCACCAACAGCCGGACTTCATTTTACACCTGATTTATTGAAAAAAATAAAAACAAAGGGAATTGAAATTATAGAAGTCTTATTACACGTGGGGTTGGGTACATTTCGCCCTGTAAAAGAAGATAATATCCTAAATCACGAAATGCATAGTGAATATATTGAAATGTCCGAGCAAAATGCAAAAATTTTAAATCAGGCAAAGAAAGAAAAACGTAGAATTATTGCTGTTGGCACCACATCAGTTAGAGTTTTGGAAAGCTGTGCGGATGAAAATGGTGTTATCGTCCCACAGAAGAGGGAAACAAATATTTTTATCTATCCATCATATAAATTTAAAGTTGTTGACTCTTTAATCACAAATTTTCATTTGCCTGAAAGCACTCTTATTATGCTTATTTCTGCTTTTGCGGGGTATGATGAGACAATGAAAATTTATAATATTGCTGTAAAAGAAAAATATAGGTTTTTCTCTTTCGGAGATTCAATGTTTATTATATAACACACAATATATACTGACTATTTTATATTGCATAAATACTATATATAGTTTTACTATTTTTAAATGGAGAGTTAATATGAAAGAAAATTTTAGTTTTGAACTTATTAAAGAATGTCCAAAAACTGGTGCTAGAGCAGGTATCTTTCATACACCCCATGGGGATATAGAAACACCGATTTTTATGCCAGTAGGGACACAAGCAACTGTTAAAGGATTAAGACCAGAGGATTTAAATGAAATAGGTGCTCAAATTATACTATCAAATACATATCATCTTTTTTTAAGACCTGGTCATGAAATAATAAAGCAAGCTGGTGGATTACACAAATAAAAAAAAAAAAAAAAACCTATTTTAACAGATAGTGGT
>CALWRN010000058.1 GCA_944383975.1 uncultured Clostridia bacterium
AAGACAAATTGCAAAAAATTCAGGTGTTGATGGTGGGGTTGTTGTAAATAAAATTTATGAGAACCTTGATAAGAATGCTTTTGGATTTGATGCTCTTAACAATGAATATTGTGATATGATTGAAAGAGGAATAATTGACCCAACAAAAGTTACAAGATCAGCATTACAAAATGCCGTATCAGTTGCTGCAACAATGCTTACAACAGAAGCTGTTGTTGTTGAAATTGAAGATAAAAATGCACCTAAACAAACAGATGTTTACTAAAATAAATGAAAAAGACCTATTTTAGGTCTTTTTTTATAAACATTTATTATTAAAAGTCTTTGTAAAGTTGATATAAAGTTTGGAAAAATATTTTTATTACTGTATAATGAATAAGGTGTAGTTTAATTATTATTTGTTTTAGTATTTTCAATAATAGTAAAGGAGAAAAGATATGTCAAAAAGTAGAAAAATATTATATATTGGTTTAATGGCTTTTATAATTTCATTACTTGCCTATATTATTCCAATAAATTTGCAAAGCAGCTATGCAGAAAATGAAAAAGTTGATTGTAGCAATGGCTTAGATTTTATTACAAGTTGTCCAGCAGTAGAAACTGAATATACAGCCGGAGAAGGAACTGTAACTTTTATTCCTGCAACAGAAAATAGTCCTGCAAGTTTAATATTAAATAATGCAACAATAAATGCAAATGTTAAAGTCAACTATTGGTCTTTAAATAAAACATATGTTGCTTTTGCATATAATAATGATGTTGATATAACATTAATTGGAAATAATAGAATTTATTTAAATTCACAATATGGTTGTTCAGGAATATTGGTTTATGATGGCAATGTAAATATTTCAGGAAACGGAAGTTTATTCATTGGCTATAACGGAGAGTATAAGAGGTCAACTGCTTATCCTATAAATGTTATGGGCAATTATGATGTGCTAAATAATACTGTTGAAGGGAATTTTTCAGATAGTGGAAATTTAACAATAAGTGATTGTAATATTGAAATAAATACTGGGACAAATGTTTCCACTGCATGTATATTTGCACACAATGATATTACAATTAATAGTGGAATTTTAAAATTATATAATGATACAACAAGCATTAAATCAAATTATTCAAGTGTATATATAAATGGTGGCGAAATTGATTGTATTGGTTTTAGCCAGAATGGAATTTATGCAAGACATGGCAATGTCAGCATAAAGGGGAATGATACTAAATTAAATTTAACAAGTGCTGAAAACGCAAATTATTCAATGGGAATCACTGCAGGAAATTCAAGTTATGTAGATGAAACAGAGGCAGGCAGTGTTTATATTGAAGGCGGACAGATTGATATAAAGGTAGGACTTGTTGGAATTTATGCTCAACGCCTTGATGCAAAAGAGAATAGTGGAAACATAAAAATAACAAATGGTAATATAAATATAGAAGTTACTTTAAGCAGTCAAATACTTGCAGGCTTATATAGTGAAGCAAGTGAAACAGGTGTGGCTGGAACTATTGAAATTTTAGGAGGAAAGACTGTTATAAAGACTGAAGGCACACCAACAGATGCTTCAGTAGGAATTTATAGTGCTGGTAATGTTGTATTTAGTGGTGGAAGAGTTGAAATTTCAGCAAAAGGAACAACCCCAAACACATCTATTGCAGTTAATGCTTTAGGTGACATTTCAATCAATAAATATGCCGAGCTTTTATTGACTGGAAGTGATTGTGCTTTTAATGTTGCACCTACTATATCAGGTAATTTTGAGATAATTTCAGCAACTGATGAACAAGGGGAAAATGTTACCAGTTATGATCAATCAAGAATTGAAGAGTATAAATATATAAGCATAACTCCTACAATAAAGATAGAAAATGTTGTAATAGTTGAAAAGGATGTAACAGTTGTAATAGGTGGGACTTATCAGTTTAATGCAAAAGTAACAGGAATTGGTGAGTTTGATAAAAATATAATATGGACAATAAGTGGAAACAATAGCCTTAGCACTAATATCAATAGCGATGGGTTGTTGACAATCGCAAGCGATGAAACAGCAAAAGAAATTGTTGTAACTGCAACATCTAGTCAAGACAGTTCAAAATCAGCAAGTATAACAATAAAAATTACTGAAGACAATTTTGACTATACAGGTATAATTGTAAGCATAGTATTATTAGCAGTTTTATTAGTAATTCTTGTTATTATAAATTTAATTAATAGAAGAAAAAACCTTAAAAGACTAGATCAATAAGGTTCAATTTCAAATAATAAAAAACAAAAAAGAACTTTGTTTGTAAAGTTCTTTTTTTAAAGTATATTAAATTAGTTATATCATTTGTAATTGAGCAAGCCTTATTTATTAACATAGAATAATTTAGTTAAAACTTTTAAAACTGTTGAGCGAGGGAAAAATTTTTGTAATTGATACATAATTTTATTTCTTGTTCCCATAACATATTGTGGTTTAAGTTTTCTTTTGTTTATTATTTTTGTCATTATTTTAGTTGCTTTTTCAATAGACATTCTTTTGTCTTCTCGTTTATCTATTCGCTCAGCAGAAAGACGGACAGCATCTCCATATTTTTCGTTGGTTTTATAATCTTTTTGCCTGTTTTTTGTAAAATTGGTCTTTATATCACAAGGGCATATGGCGGTTGATTGTATTTTAGTTTTTGAAAGTTCCATTCTCAAACAATCACTAAACATGCTTACAGCTGCTTTGCTTGAACAGTAAAAAGTTCTAAAAGGAAGTGGAAACAGGGCGCAAGCAGAGCTAATATTTATAATTTTACCATTATTGTTCATAATTGGAAGGGCAAGCTGAGTTGTATATATTGTTCCTAAAACGTTTACTGCATATTCTTTTTCAATTTGTTTTTCATCTATAAGCTCACTTGCACCACT
>CALWRN010000059.1 GCA_944383975.1 uncultured Clostridia bacterium
GATTTTTCCAATTTTCACTTGGCACAATAGAAGGTCTTTCATAAGGTTTTACTATTCCAAAGTAATCTCGACTAAAAAATATGAACCCCAGCAAATTCCCAGAGTTCGTATTATTCACTAATGGCGGAGCGTTAGATTGTCGAACCGTACCGGAAATGCCCTAAAATAAAGGGATTTAGCAATTTGAAGGTATCTATTTTGTTATTTTTCAAATTGCCTTAATTTAGATAAAAATTGTTATATCTCTCGCCAAATCGAAAACTTTAAATTTAGATTTATACACTCTTTGATAGTGTTCTTTTTTTATTATATCATAATTTGAAAAATTGTCAAAATAAGGTCGCTCCAAATAAATTTCAAGTGTTGTGTCATCAATTAGCATTTTATTGACAAGATAGTTCACAAATTCAAACGATTCAAATTTAAGTGCTTTCTTATAATGATTTTTAACATAGGACAAAGTGTATTTCACATTTTCTTTATTGTTTTCTAAATAAATTTCTGCTTCAAGTTCTTTTATCCTATTTTCTAACACCTTAACTCTATCGTTTACACTATCGCTACCAAGTCCATCTTCGATAGCTTTTAATATGTTTTCAAGAGATGTTTTACACCTTTTAAGTTCGTATTCATAACTATTTAGCAACTCTAAATTTTTCTTTTGTTTAAACCTTCCAACTAAAATAGTTGAGATTAAATTTAAGTTCTCATCATTAGTTATAAATTCAGTTAAGTAAGATGTAAGGTATGTTTCGAGATAATCTTTCCTATATGTTATTGAATCACAATCATTGTTTTTCTTTTTACCTTTACATTTGTAATACTGAATAACTTTACCACATTTTGATGTTCCACTTTCTCCATAATACACTTGTCCACATTTCTTACAATATATTTTAACCCTATACATATATGTCCTTAAAGGTTTTTTGCCATATTTACGATTATTTCGCATAGATTCCACTTTTTTGAAAAGATTTCTGCTTATTATAGGTGGATAGACATCACAATAATACTCAGCATTGCAATTATACATTCCTGTAAAGTATTCGTGAGAAATTATATGATATATATGCGATTGATTAAACTTTCTTCCATCTTTATATCTGCAACCCCTTGCATTTAATAGATTTGCAATTTTCTCTCCATAAACACCAAGTGAATACTTCTTAAATACATATTGAACAATTTTTGCTTCTTCATCATTTACAACAAGTTTATGATTAACAATATCATAGCCATAAGGACGATTTCCGCCTTGATAATTTCCTTTAAGTCTTGTTTCTCTCATTCCACGTTTCACTTTTTGCGATAACTCAGCAGAGTAATATTGATTGAGACCTTCAAGTAAACTTTCCAAAATTATGCCTTCTGGAGTATCTGGAATATTCTCCATAGCAGACACTACACTAATTCCATTGTCTTTTAAATGCTTCTTATGGATAACTGACTCATACTTATTTCGTGAAAACCTATCAAACTTATATACCAAAACATAGTTCCACAACTTTTTATCACTATCTTTGAGCATTCTTTTAAAATCTGGTCTATTATCAGTTGTTCCAGAAACTGCTCTATCTATATAAGTTTCAACAATTTGTATATTATGCTTTTCGGCATATTCTTGACATACACGAAGTTGCCCTTCAATTGACTGCTCCGTCTGACTATCACAAGAATACCTAGCATAAACTACAGCATTTTTCATATTTTCCTCCTTTGTTAATAGATACCAAAATAATTATATCAAAAGGTTATTTTATAACAGTAAATATATTTTAAATTCATAAAATAAAATATTTTTTGCAAAAATGATTTGATTTTATTTTGATTTTATGTTATATATGTTATAAAATTTATCAAAAGGAACGCAATTATGACTTTTAGTGAAAAAATAAAACAAATTAGAACTATAAAAAATTTAACGCAAGAACAATTGGCAGATGAATTAAACATAGCTTTTGCCACAGTAAATCGTTGGGAACAAGGGATTACCATACCACAAGGTACTAATAAAGAAAAATTAAAACATTATTGTGAAAATAATGGAATTAATTTTGATATGGAATACGAACAGTGTGGAAGAACTTACAAAAAAATTATTACCGCTTCACAAATAAAAGATTGGTTTAGTCAACAAAAAGACCTTTCTAGAGGATTATTTCCAGAATTAATAGCAAAGCTAATTAAAGAAAGTTGTTCAGAAATTCAATATATAAGATTTCCCTCTGGTGATAACATAAATACGGACGGGAAGGATGGTGAGCTAATTTTAAATTACCAAATAAATCAATTTATCCCTTGCGGACATAGTATTTGGGAATTAGGAGCAACAACTATAGCGTCAAGCAAAAAAATAAATACCGATTTTTATAAAAGAACCAAAGAAACTTCGCCAAACGAACAAGAACTCACAACATTCGTTTTAATAACACCAAATATACTTAAAGACAAAAATAAACAAACAAAAAAAGCAAAATTAAAAAAAGAAGGACATTGGAAAGATGTAATTATACTAGATGGGATAGATCTTGAAGAATGGCTTTCGAGATGTTTCTCAACAAGTTTATGGCTTTATGAAAAATTTAATAATTTAAAAATAAATGCCTATTCAATCAAAACTGCGATAAATAACATTGAAAGCGAGACTAGTCCAAAAGTTTCACTATCACTATTTACAGCCTATCGAGATAATGAAATAAAACAATTAAAAGAATTATTAAACACAAAACAAACAATTAAAATTGCTGGAACATCTTTTTTTGAAAGTTATCGATTTGTTATTTCTGTATTAGCACAAAATGAATCCGTTTCAGATAGTATTGTTGTTTGCAATAATTATGAATCTTTTATAAATCTTGATAAATGTTTAGAGAATACAATACTTGTTGCAAATTTCGCTATACAAGGGGAACTTCAATTAAACCCGCAAAATACACACATAATAATTTTAGCGAAAAATAGAATGGGAATTAGGTGTGATATCTTTTTGTTTCAAAGACCTGAAAATATTTTATACGAAGTGTTAAAAAATGAAATGAAACTTAAAGATTTTCAAATTCAAGCTATACAACATCGAGCTAAAAATAATGTAATGTTAATTGTTCGAGAAATAGCAAGTGATAATTTTATATACACAAATGAGTGGCTTAGTGATAAAACTATTAAGGATCTTATACCAATAACAATCTTGGGACAATTAAACTTAAAAAATAAGGCTGAAATGAATATTCTTGAGCAATTCTTACCAAACAACACAACTATAGAAGATTATATAACTGAACTAAAGGTTAACTGGGAAAATAAGGAAAATAGTCCAATATTTATATATAATGAACAAATAAAAGTTATATTAAAAGAAGAAGTTTGGTATGAATGTGGGAAATTAATTTCACCAAATATTAATAAAATCTTCAATATATTAAATAAAATATTTAGCAGTCATAATCCCAAATACGATCTACCTATAGATAAACAAGCATTTTCAAATCTTTACTTAAAGCCATGGGATTATTCGCATAACCTAATAGAAGGATTATTTGACTCTATCATCCTTTTAGCAATTTATGACGGAAAACAAGTTGAAGTAGATAATTTTATTACCCAATTATTAAACAATATAAATACAAAAGAAAAATTATTATCTATTTCTCCTTTCTTTTCCTTAATTGCTGAGGCATCCCCAAGAAGTTTTAGTAATTATATTTTTAATTGTCTAAAAAGCAATGACAATATTCTAAGTAATCTTTTTATATCAAGAACAAATACAAATATTTTATTTGGCGGACATGAATATTGTGAGTTGTTATGGGCATTAGAGAAATTAACTTTTATTGACGAAACAAAACGCATCGCTTGTGATTGTTTATTTCTACTAAGCAATTATGATTATCAATATAATATTTCTAATACCCCTAAAGACTCTCTAATTACAACATTGCATATTTTAAGAAAAAATGCTTTAACATTCCAAGATAAACAAGAAATTATCAACGAATTAATTATAAAATATAAAGAAAAAGCTTTTTATTTACCTATTGAAACCATATCTAAAACTATAATTTCATACACATCTTCATCTTTAAAATGGAGAAATGCAGTAATAATTGATGAAATGCCTAACTTAAAAGAAATGTATGATGCTTATGAAGCTTTAATAAAAAATGTACTGCAAAATCTTCCTTATAAGAATACAAAACTTATTGAAAAAATTATTGATATACAAATTTATATGAACTATCAGTCTTTAAATGATATAAAAAATTATATTACTCAAAACTATATTATTGAAGATGAGGAAAAAGTAGATCTATATGAATACTTACAAAAGAAATTATATTCCCTTTTGAAATATCAAAATGAATATCTCTATGAGCCATTTAAAGAAAGTGTTGAAAATTTGATAAAAATTGTTAAGCCAAAAGATATTTTAAAGAGAAATCTTATCTTTTTTAAAAACTTTAGTTATGAAGGCTGCCCAAACAAAGATATTATAGATAGGGATTACGAAAAAGAACAAAAAAGGGCATTAGAATTTAGGAAAAAACTTCTAATAAGATTGTCAAAAAAATATTCAACTAAATTAATTATCAATAATATCTTAAAGATTGTTCCTAACGATACATATTCTGGAGCATTATTTTATGATATCGCTTTAAGTATTAATGAAGATAATTTAATTATCCAAAATGGAATTTTAAATCAAAAATATAATTTTATAGTTGGATATTTGAACAGATTGGACGAAAATAAAATTGATATGATTATTGATAGTGTAGATTACAAAACTGCCGAACAATTAGCAGAGAACTATTCTTATAATAGATATATTCCTAAACGCTTTTTAACCGACGAACAGTTATTAAAAATTGTTTATAAAAACAGAAGAATTTTAAACGATGAAAATGAAGATGATATTAACTTAGTCAAAAAATATAATCCAATAGGTTACCTTTCTTGGTTTTGTGAAAGAAAAAATAGAATAGATTCAACAAATATTAATGAAATATGTGATATCTTGTTATCTCTTGACGATGAAACATTAAAGCCAAATTCTAAAATGAATTATTATGAACTTCAACATATATTAAAAATTATAGACAATGAATTTTATAATGAAAAAGTTGTTATGGTATGTTTGAAATATATTAACTATTTTGAATACAAAAAAATACCTAACTCTATACAAACTTACTTTTATTTAAACCCTAAGGATTATATATCTCTTATTACTAATAAAGACGGGAATGCTAGTTTCATATATCATTTAGAATCTTTTATAACTTTGCCAAATGATTTTATGTCCAATAAAGAAACATTCAAAACTTATATTGAAACATTTATGGATTTTTATTCAGAAGATCAAAATAAGATTAATATAGTACACTTATCTCTTGGTCAAATATTGGCTAGATCCTTTAAAATAGGTAAAGATGAATTTTTGCCATTAGAATTAAAGAAGATAATTGAAAAGTATTCAAATGAAATTCTAAATGAAGGAATAATTGTTGGATACTTAAATTCTAGAGGGGTAAGAACTGTTGGAGATGGATCAGATGAAATGAAAAAATGCGAAGAATTAAAAGAACAAGTCAAAGCAAATCAAATAATGTTCCCTGAAAGCGCAAGAATATTAGAAAAACTAGCAGATAATTATTATAATAATGCACAAATGGATAAAGAAACTCGTCTTAAAATCAATGGATTAATATAGTTCTCTACTCCTTATATTCTTTGCTTTTGTTGTGTCTTTTGTAGCAAATTTCTCGTAGGAAGTCAACGGAAGTAAATATTGTGTAAAATAATCAATATAAATATTTTGTAGTAAGACTAGGTTTATTAACCTGGTCTTTTTTTATTTGTCATTTAAAAATTTCAATACAATATTTTCTTCTGGTTCGTTGACTTCCTACATACAAGATTTCAAAGCATAAGACTGCTTCCCTAAATTTGCTACTTTGCCACTGCCAAAAGGCAAATTCATATAAGGAGGTTAATAGAAATGAATGAAAAAGAAAGAAAAAAAGTGAAATTCAGTTTAATCAAATTCACTAAAAAAGGTCCTTTTCGAACAACTGGATTTGGTATGATTGACGATGAAAATCTTTACACAAAATCTAAAACTTATGAAGATTGCATCAGATATTGTCACAAAATGCCAAATTCTACAAACGAATTCAAAGGCAGTTTCAACGAATTTGAAGAAATTGAGTTTGAAAATGACAAAGGGCATTTAGTAAATCTTGAAATTGAAAATTGCTACTCACTATGGTTCAAAATTTTAAATTAAAAGGAGTTAAAAATGGAAACAATCAATTACTACTTAAAAGAATTTCATTATCTTGATGGTTATACCGAAATCATATTTAATATTGTTGATATAAATTTTGATAAGATGACTATCACTTTGGCAATAACAAATCAAGGTAAAATTAGTGTCATTGAATATGACTTAAAAAGAGATAAAGAAAATAATCTCTATTTTGAATATGGTTATCAAAATGACAAAATTGCCGTTGATGACTTTGAAAGCATTGAAGATTAAAAGGAGAAAAAATCATGAATGAAATACAAATGGTTATTGGCTCTTGGGGTTCATACAACGAATGCAACGAAAGAGCATTAGGTTCAAAATGGTTAAATCTTGCCGATTATGAAGATTGGGACGAGATTGAAAAAGAACTTAAAAAAGAAGGTTTTAAACTTAAAGGCATAGATGAGGAATTATTTATACAAGACATTGAAGGCTTTAACACTGATGGAATAAACTGCGACTATACTCACCCTAAAACAATATTTGAATTATTAAAAAAAGCAGAAGTGCTTGATGATGATTACAAATACGAACTTATGCAGGCATATTTGGATGTGCGTTCTTTTGATGATTTTGCAGAATTAGTTAAAGAGAAAGGCTCATACTGGGATGACGATATTCACATATATAAGGGCTATGATTGGGAAGATTATGGACGAATGATATATGGAGAGATGTGTTATCAAGTGCCAGAAGTTTTAGAAAACTTTATTGACTTTGAAGCCTATGGCAAATATATGGGCGATTGCTATTGTGAAGAATGCAACGATGGCATTATTGAAATTGGTTAATTAAGGAGATTAAAAACATGGAAAACGAAATTAAAAAATCAAACACAAAAAAAGAAGAAAGAAAAGAAGTTGCACTTAAAATTATGAAACAACTAGATATTTTTGACCCTTACATACAAGGTTTTGAAAAGAACGATGAAGTTTGTTTCTTTGAACGATATGCTGGCTTTTGGGCTTGGCAAGATGAAGATTTGCAGAACAAAATTAAAGATTTGGAAGAAAAATATAACTGTGCAGTTTACGCTATCACTCACGATTATACTGGGTTTGGCGAATTGTATAGTTTTTTAATTATCACTGAGTACAAAGAAGAATGGGATGAACTTTTGATTGAATATTCAAAAGGACAATACTCCGCCTTTGCTTATGTTTGGAACAAAAGCGACAACGATTTAAGCGAATTTGGAACAATACTTGTTGACTGTCTTGGCGGTGGAATTAGGAGGATTGGATGATTAAATTAAACCTTGAAACCAAAAACAAAGAGCAAGAAATACTTAAAGCATATTTAGAAGAAACTGCGAGTGAAATTCTTGCAGATAAAATCAATAATGGTGTTCAAATTCAAAAAGATAATAAAACTTTAATAAATAAAAAATCACTTGATAGTTTTATGAAATATGCCTATGAAGAAGCAAGAAAACTTGTTGAAAAAGGTGCAAATTGTGCTTGCATAGAAGATAAAACGGTATTTGCTTGGGCTATTCACTACTTTGAAGAAGATACGATTGAAGGCATACTCTTAAACGAAGATGGTAGCGAATATAAGAAAACACCAACTACTCCACCCAAGCAAATAGAAACACCAAAGCCTAAAAAGGAAAACAATCAACAGTCTTTCTTTGATATACTAGACTTATCCACAAATACACAAGAAAATGAATACAAAATCGAAGAAAAAGAGAAACTTGTTGAAGAAACAAAACAAGAATTTCCTGATTGGTATTTGAAATATGTTGATACACAAGAGAGTTACCCAGGCTCTCTTGTTTTTATTAAACTTGGTGATTTTTATGAAGCATTTAACGAAACTGCAAACATCATCTCAAAAGAAATGGATTTGACACTAACAAAAAGAGATTTTGGCTCAATCAAAGTTGATTTAGCAGGCTTTCCATATCATGTAAAAGATGACTACATTGCAAAAGTTAAAGATAAATATAACTGCATCATAATTAAAAATGATGATGTGGAGTTTATACAAAAACAAGAAAAAGTCGAAACAATTAGTGTTGATATACACAATCAAACCTTTGATAAATTTTTACTTAAAACAATATCTGCACTACTTGATGGCAAAGTTAAATTACAATAAAGGAGTTAAAAATGATTACAGAAAAAGATATAAAACCAATACCAAAATATATATCAAAACTTATATTCAAAGAAGATTTTCACGAGCGAGAGCAACGAAATGGAAAGACAAGATTTTATTCATATCTTGCAAAATATAATAAAGAACTTGTGCAAGTGATAGTTGCTTGTAAAAATCGCGGCAGGAAATGGTATCACAAACAAGTTGCTATTCACGGAATACATACCCCTTACTGTCTTGTTAAAGATATGGAATATTTCTGGCTAGGTGGATATGTAGTTGGCTGGTATAATGAAGGCTTAAACAAAACTCGTAAATGGTATGAAACAGATGAGTGGTTTGAAGCAGACGATAAATATTATTTTCCTTTTGCTCATGTTGTAAATAGAGAATTTGCATTAAAATTTAAGGAATATAAATATAGTGTTATTGAAAAATCTTACGAACAAAATATTCTTAAATATTTAAGACTTTATGAACGGTATCCACAAATGGAACTCCTTGTAAAGTTTGGACTTGACAATTACGCAATGAGCAAAACAATTCTAAAAAAAGTCGCAAAAGACAAAAAATTTAGAAAATGGCTTATCGCAAACAGAAATGAAATATCTAAAAACTCATTTTATGTTGACACCATTATGACGGCATATAAATTAAATAAATCTCTAAAAGAAACACAAGAAATTATGCAAGATAAGAAACTTTTTGATAGACCAGACAATTATAAAAGTTTAAAAGAACTCATATCAAAAAACGAAAGATATAAGTTTTTTAGTTATCTTCAAAGGCAACAAACAAATTTATCTTCTTACGAGGACTACATAAAAGCGTGCAAATATTTGAGATTGAACTTAAATGAAGAAAAACATAAATATCCAAAAGATTTCAAAAAGTGGCACGATATACGAATAGACCAATATCATACAGCAAAGATTAAGGAAGATAAAAAACAGCGAAAAGCATTATATGAAAAGTTTGCAAACATTGCAGATAAGTATCTGACACTTGAACGAAACAGAAATGAAAACTTTGTTGTGATTATTGCAAGAAGTCCAGCAGACTTAATTAAAGAAGGACAAGTTTTGCACCACTGTGTAGGACAAATGAACTATGACCAGAAATTTATCCGTGAAGAAAGTTTAATCTTCTTCGTTAGAACAAAGAAAGATATGCAAACTCCTTTTATCACTCTTGAATATTCGCTTAAAAACCATAAAGTTTTGCAATGTTATGGTGCACACGATACAAAACCAAATGATGAGATTTTAGAATTTGTAAACAACAAATGGCTACCTTACGCCAATAGAAAGTTAAGGCAAATTGCTATATAAAGGAGTAAAAAATTATGAATAACAACTATTTTAGAATTACAGCATACTATCCACAAGATGGTTTCAGTTTTATTGTGGACTCAAACGGAATGTTTGAAAAATTGTGGCAGTTTGGTTCATACCTTATTCAAAAAGGTGTTAAAGTCATAGAAGTATCAAGACTGGAAGATATAATTGATATAAACATAGAACCCGCACAAGAAGATAAAGATCATTTTCTTTTGAGAGCAACTGCCGATGGCAAACCTGAATATGTAGAACAAAATATAAATGGCACTACCTATAAAGCAATAAAAGTCGCAAACAAATTGTATGTGCCAAATAAGGAGGCAAAGTGAATATAATTGAAGAACTATTCTATGGCAATATCAGTGCCGCAGATATGAAAAAGAGCAAAAAATATAAAAAAGCTTGCGAAAAAGAATTAGAAATATACCATAAACTAAAACCAACCTTAAATAAAGAACAAGGCAAACTATTAGAAGAACTATTAGAAGCAAATTCAAATTCCGCTGAAATATGCGAGAAAGACTTTTTTGCCTATGGCTTTAAAGTTGGCTTACATATAGGAATAGAGAGTAGCAAACTTAATAACTAAAAAATATGCCAGGAGTAAAAACTCTTGGCTATTTTTTTGCTATAGATTATAAATCTTTATTTTCTTTTATAAAATCAATCAAGTTTAGGTTTAAAATACCATTTCTATTTTGAAGAAAGCATATTTTAGCATAACACTTTGAAATTTACAAGTTATGATGACGCTTTTTATAAAATTTTCAACTTTGTCGGCTTAAAGTGGATTATGAAACAATTTTTTGCCTACAAATAAGCAAAGAAGAATGGCTTATAAAGCGTAAACCCTTATAAGTGAAACAAAATATTTATTCTTCAATCTCAACATTATAGTATGTCATTGAATCTCTAATTAACGATAATAGCAAATCCTTATTTTTTGTAAATTGTTCAAATTTATTTAATCGAATTTCGTAAGTTTTCCACCTAGCATCATATTTTACTTCCAAACCAGCATTTTCTATTTTTTCAATTTTATCACTTTCTTCGTCGCCCCTAACAATTAAATATAAATAATTTTTTTTAGGTTTAAATTCGATAAAATTTTTAACATAACCATCTTTTGAAAGTCCTATGTAGAATTTATTATATTTTAATTCAAAGCCTTTTTCTGGCAAACCAGTGCTATTAAAGATAGAATCAACATAACCCATAATTTTAGTCGTACTTCTATTTTCCCAATAATTTCTATCCGTAGGTTCAAAACTTTCTTCATCATCAGTAGCAAGCAAAACTCTATCCAAAATTTTTGCAAAGGTCAAAATATAATCATCACCGTTTTTATATGCAGTCATTTGTATTGCTATAAGAGGAATTGCACCATTGAATAAAGAAATAACATTCATAAACCTAGTTGTAATTTCTTCTGCGATGATAACCGCACAATGATCATATTGCGGATATCTTTTTCTTTCGATATCCCAATACTCTATTGTTCTTATTATATGGCTTGGATCTGTAGCCCCTAGCTGGACTTCAACTTCAAATCTTGTATTATTATCATCTTGTAAAACTATGTCTATTCGACCTTTTGATGGTTGGCTTTTTTCTCTTCTTAATGTAGTTAATTCTCCTAATCCCAGCACAGAAGGATTGTCAGATATATATTTTTGTATCATATCTTCATTTATTTTGGGTGCATTTTTAATACTAATTTTTTCCATTGATACAAATGCCATTTTTATCTCCTTTATTGTTTATTCAACATTATTTATTAATGATTTTATTATATAAATCATTGAATGCCTGAATCGTTTCAGGTGATTCACTTATGTTTTTCATATAAGAATCCATATCTTCGTATCTAATGTTAGTAAAAGTATCGAAGAATCTCTTGCCTCGATAGATAACTTGATTTTCAGGAAGATATATATTGCCTTTCATTTTTTTATTATTAAAATAAAATAGTATAGGTTTTAAGGTTGTATCTTCTCCGAGTTCTCTTTGTAAGTATGCATATGTTTTAAGCAATTTTCTATTAATATCTACAAATTTGCCAGTATCGTGATCATCGTTATATTTTATTTCAACATAATAATATATATCTGTAGACTTTTCTCTAAATAAAATATCAACATCATGTTTAAAATAAGCGGCTTCATTAGAAGCGTCTGCTTCATTTTTATTTATATTCAAAATTAAGTTGTTGAAATTTTGTAATAACTCATCTTCAGTGTAATTGCTTATTTGGCAACTAGTAATGTAAGAATCTATCAAAGAATCCGACTTTTTACTTAAAGCAAAATTATTACTCTTTTTCCCTGAATATTTTCTTATTATTTCATTATTAGGATTATCTGAAATTACTTCATCCATTACTTTTTCAATAAAATTGCCAAACTGAATGTTCATTGACTGTAATATTCCACCAAAAACACGATACTTATAAGGAATAAAATGAAGCTTTACAATATGTTTTTCTTCCAAAGATTTTATTTTTGCTGGTGATGAAGAGTGCTTTATTAGCGACTTTATTGAATCTGTTAAAATTGTTTCAATTTTGTTCATATCCCTTTACTTCCTTTAAATATTTTTGTCTAATAGTATCTATTAAAACTAACTGCCCATCTCGTTCAACTTCCCAATAGTCCCATCCGTTTAATCGTTTTGCATTTGATTTTTTTACTTTCGCAATTCCTGAATGAATATCAATGGTGTTTTCCACACTTTCTCTAAATAATTTTCCTTCTTTTGTTAGATAGTAATAAGGCTTGCCTTGAAAGTACATTTTTTCGCCAGCCGAAAAATATCCATCATTGATCATTTCTTCAAAAGTAACTCGTGGGGGTTTAGTGTCATAAACAGCCTTTTCAATATTTCCAATAATGGTATTTGTATTATTTAAACGCTCCTGTCCATATTTGCAATAATTTTCGTCCTTTTCAATCGTTAAATATTTTCTTCCCATTCTTTTTGCCATAACGGCTGTTGTCATCGTTCCACCGAACGGATCAAACACAATATCATTTATTTTAGAATTAATTGCGATTATTCGATATAAAAGAGCCTCAGGCTTTTGTGTGGAATGCAATTTGCTTCCATTTTTGTCTTTGATTCTTTCAATACCTTGACATAAAGATATTTTCCAAACAGATCCAAGTTGTTTTCGTACACCTCTCGCATAATCTTTTTCTGGCACAGTATCTGTATTTAATTCTTTAGCAGTTTTATAGTTGAATGTATAAGAACCTTTTTGGTTTTTTATTGCCCATATTAGAGTTTCATGAGAATTATTCAAACGAGTCCCCATAAAGTTTGGTGTTGGATTTTTTTTGAACCACACTACATCGTTAATAAACCAAAAACCAAGCTCTTGCATTATTGAACCAATAGTGTAAATGCATTGCATTCCGCCAATTACCCAAATTGAACCATTTTTCTTTAAAATTCTTTTACACTGAGCAAGCCATTCTTTAGTAAATTTTTTATAATCATCAATAGAAGAAAATTGGTCCCATTCGTCATTGCACCCATCATATTGGTTTCCATTTACTCTGTGTAAAACCCCATCAACTCTTAACCAATAAGGAGGATCTGCAAAAATTAGATCTACACACTGATCGGGCATTTTTTTCATTTCTTCAATACAATCACCACAAATAATCTTATTAGTCTCAAATTTATCCACAAGTAAATCCTCCAAACAATGTAAGATTATTATATCATAAAACTAATTAAATTTCATCTATTTAATTGTGAATTTAATAAAAAATTTCAAAAATGGGATCCTGGCGTGTGCTTATCTTGAACAAGTGGCTTCGTTTCGCTCGCCAGACAAGCACACGCCAGCAAGCAAAAACTTTCACAAAATTGATTGCGGGAATGCACAAATCGGCATCTAAAATGAGAGGCTGGCAAGGGGTAAACCCTCTTTGCCTAGTGCCTTCTCATTTTTTTACGATGCCGTTATTTTTTTAGTTGCTTTTTCTCATTTGCTCAATAACTTCTGGACTCACTTTGCCCATATAGACACCTTCGTCCCAACATTTGAAGTCATCAAATAGCAAAAGTTTCTTATCTTCTTGCCCAATTCTGCAAACAATGTCATCGTCCATTATGTCTGAGATAAAGTATTGCGGCAATCCTTTGCTATACACAATCTTTTCTCCTGTTTTTTCTATATACTTCATAAGATAGGCAAGAGCATTGCCGAGCAATCTTTCATTTTCATCAATAATTTCAAAATCACTGCGACCAAATCTCTTATTGAAAAACTCTGATTGAAATGTTGTTCTCATTCTATGAGAGCGAGTGTCATAATCTCTAACTTCGATTATTCCACCAGAAAGAGAATTTTCTGGAATATAGAAAAGTCCATGAAAATGAAGTCTATTCGTTTCTGGTGCTCGTTCCCAAACACCCATATATTTCCAGCCTTTTCGTTCACACAAATGCCGAAAACAAGTACGAAGTTTTTTCTTAAAACTTTCTTCCGTGTGTTTATTGCTGTCATAAGTAAAAGTGCAAAAATAGTTAAAATTTGCTAAATTTGCCTTTCTTATCATTCTTATTCTTCTGCAGATTAAATTTCTTTGCTTTCTTTCAAAATTGTTCATAACAAATCTAAAACAACTGTCACTATCTTCAAAATAAACTCGCATTTCTTCAAGTATTTTCTTCTTTCTTTCATTCTTTTTTAAATCAATATATTTTTTATACAACTGTTCAAAAATTTCTTTTTTTGACACTTTTTTAATGATTTTTTCGTTTTTTTCTGCAATTTTTACAGTTTTTTCATCATTTTTATGAATTTTTGCAGTAATTTCATCGCAGTTTTCAATATCGTTATTTTGAGAAAAAAGAGGTGCATCGACCTTTAAAATCTCTACACCTTCTTCACTCTCCACAATAGTT
>CALWRN010000060.1 GCA_944383975.1 uncultured Clostridia bacterium
AGATCGGACAATCAGCATTTGAAGGATGTACAAGTTTAGTTAATGTAAATTTAAACGATAGTATTAAAATTTTATCTGGTTCTACATTTAAAGATTGTTCAAGTTTGAAAAAAATTAATCTTGAAAACATTACATCTTTTGGTGGGTATGCAACATTTAAAAATTGTACAGCTTTAGAATATGTAACATTAAATGATAGTTTACTAAGAATATCAGCAAATTTGTTTGAAAATTCAGGCTTAACTTCAATAAAACTTCCAAAAGAATTAAAGGAAATAGGAGTAAATGCTTTTGCTGGTTCTAATTTAACTTCAATTGTTTTACCTGATAATATTGAAAATATAGAGGCAGGAGCATTTGATGATACTGATATATCAGAGATTGAAATTCCTGCAATGCTTGCATCAATTAACTTTTTGTATGCATGTAGTAGCTTACAAAAAGTAACTTTAAAATCAAATAATATCCAACCGCATGAATTGGTAACATTTGTTGATATTAATTCAAAAATAAAAATCTATGTGCCGGATGATTATTATTTAGCTAATTATGAAAGTTACTTTGAGGCGTATTTAGATAATATATTTCCAATTAATGGTACATATCCAGAAGACCCTGATCCAGAACCAGAACCTGAGCCTGAACCTGGAGAAATCGTTAAGATGGATAATGTAGATAATAAAGGTACTACAACGATGTATCTTAAATCAGATATTGAATCTTTTACTATGCCTTTAGTTATTGGAACTAAATATATTTACAGCGATGTAAGAACATATAATTCAGTTGATGATTTGATAGCTGACAAGGATGATTTAATAAGCTCATATCAAGGACATAGCTATTGCTATACTGAACCAAGTGGAAGTGATTTTGTTTTGTTCTCTTTCGGTGATTCTTCTTCAATAGAGTATGCTGTGGAGCAATGGATAACTCTTAACAATCAATTCCCTTTTAAGCTTGCGAAATTTGATATTGAATTTTATGATATGACCAATGCTTCTTACGAAGAACAAGAAAAGTTTGTTTCAGATAATACAATAATAGATGTATCAAAAACTACTTATTCTGACTATTTTTCAGGTATGTCATTAATTGATTTTACATATGCGACAAATTTAAAAGAGATAATACTTCCAAATAACCCAACAGGGACAAGTCTTATACACTCAAATCAATTTGCAACGGCAAAAAATGTTAATGTAATTTTAGAATCAACACAACTTTTAACTATTTATGATAGTCAACCTGTACAAGCTGATGAAAGTGTTAAGTTTTATGTGTCTGACAACTTATATGAAGAATATTTATCAAATGAAAATTGGCAAGGTTTGTCGGACCAAATTTATAAATTAAGTGAGTTAGTATGAATGAAAAATTTAAAATATTAAAGTGTTTTAATTACTTTAATATATTCTATTCGCATTCAATTTTAAATAGGTATAGAAAGAAAGTAGACCATATTGAAGTTAGATATAAAAGATTAATGTATCATCATGCAACAGATAAATATCTTGTGTTTTGGGACGGAAAAGAATTTAAAAGGTTTTTGAAAGAAAATATTATTGATATAACTGAGTGCGTTGGTGGGGACACTTAAAAAACTTCCCACTACCATAGCACAAAGTAGGATGACCCTCGCCTATTTTGTGTTAGCCAAATCATAATTGTTAAGTCCGGAATTAATGATTATGAGAAACAATTTAATAAAACTGTAAGTCAAAGCAAAGAGTCTTTGCACATATTCAATAGTTGAAGTTGAATGAAAAAATAAGAATTAAGGAGAAGATGAAAATGACAGAAGTAGTAAAATTAAGAGAAGATATTAATGATATGGTAAAAAGTATTGAGTTTAAGAGAATTAAAACTAGATACAATTTTAGAGATGTTGCAGTTGTAACATTTTTTAACAATGAAGTTGTAGAATTTAAAGATTCTGAAGGACTTTATGATTTGTTTTTAGCATATCGAAAGAGTGGAGAAACTAATTTTATAAAGTCAAAGAAGTTGGTAGAAGAATATAAAACAGGTGCAGTTGATATTATAGAAGACCAAGATGAAAAAACAAATACTTATGTTTGTGTGTTGTTTGAATTAACTGACGGACAGAAATATAGACTGTTTCCAGCTCGTAGATATGTTGATAGAAAGATTATTGATTTATACTACAATTTGTTTAAAAAAAATAAAAAACAAGCACAAATAGTGCAAAAATAGATAAGGAGAATAAATTATGTCTTATGAAGTAATTGACCCAATTACGGGTGTAAAAGTAAAGAAATATACTTTAAAAGAAAAGTATGAATATTATAAAAACAAAGCAAATTCTAATAATTCTGTGAATAAGCAAGGTAAGAAAATAGGCTTTACGGGACGAGTTGAACTTGCGAATAAAGCAAATCGTATTAAGCGAAAAATGGGGTCAAATAAGCAAAAGTATGATTATTACAATAAATAAAAATAACCCCTAATAAGGGGCTATTTTTATTGTAAGGACTAGCTCAAAATTACTAACCTGTATACTTCCTTACATGGTTGCTACGCATTGCACAACTGTCAATTAAGACCATCCAGGTTAATTTAAGTATAAAATAAGGAGTTTAATATGTCAAGAAATTTACAAAAAAAGAATAAAGATTTAGTTAAATTGCAAGTAATGACTGCTGATAAAGTTTGGGAGAAAAATAAGAACGGAAAGTATCAAATTAATAAAAATTTAAATGTTTATGGAAAGGTTGAAAAAGGTTCTGATTGCTTTGTTACAGCAACAAATCAAAAGGGGACTAATCATCGTTTTGTTGAGAACACAGTAAATTTGACTAAAAAGACAAAAAATGAAATAGTTGATAATTTCTTAAATAAAAATAAGAGGGTTGTATATTTAGTAGAACCTAAAGAATAACTTTGACG
>CALWRN010000061.1 GCA_944383975.1 uncultured Clostridia bacterium
ATGAATTGGAAAAAACCTATTTTAACAGATAGTGGTGGTTTCCAAGTTTTTTCACTTTCAAAACTTAGAAAAGTCACTGATGATGGTGTAGAATTTCGTTCTCATTTGAGCGGACAAAAGTGTTTTATAACCCCTGAAAAAGATATGGAAATTCAAGAAGCTCTTGGGGCTGACATAATTATGGCCTTTGATCAATGTACAGAAGCAGGTTGCTCTTATCAAGAAGCGGTAGATGCAAGACGTGTTACGAAGCTTTGGTTAGAAAGATGCTTCAAATCACATAAAACAGAAAATCAAATTCTATTTCCTATAGTTCAAGGCAATATTTTTAAAGATCTTAGAAAGCAATGTGTAGATGATTGTCTTCCTTTTGCAAAATGTGGTATAGCCATAGGTGGACTTTCTGTTGGAGAAGAAAAACCTGTAATGTATGAAATACTAGATTTTTTAAATCCATTATTACCAAAATATCAACCTAGATATTTAATGGGGGTAGGAAGCCCTGATTGTTTAGTTGAAGGATATGCTAGGGGCGTTGATATGATGGATTGTGTTTTACCAACTAGAATAGCACGAAATGGTACATGCTTTACAAAAAAAGGCAAAATGGTTATTAAAAATGCAATTTATAAAAATGATTTTTCACCAATTGAAAGCGATTGTGATTGTTATACATGCAAAAATTATTCAAGAGCTTATATTAGGCATTTAATTAATGCAGGGGAAATGTTAGGGGCAGAGTTATTATCTATTCATAATTTAAGATTTTTATTAAAGCTTGCACATGATTGCAGAGAGGCAATACTCGGTGATTATTTTAAAGACTTTAAAGATGAATTTTTAGCAAATTATGACATATCAAAATCAACTTTTTAATAAAAATATAATAGAATTTTTTGTAACTAATTTCATTGCTAGTATCCATATAAATACTATGTTTTAATTTATTAAAATATAGGAAGAAAACATCTATTATGGTTTTTAAATTATAATAGATGTTTTTATTATATCCTAAAATTGTATTAAGTTTATAAATCATTTGACATATTGTAAAGTTTTTTATATACTTTTTATGATAGATTTTCTATCAAATTAAAAGGGGATTACTAATGAGCAGTTTAAGTTTAATATGCGATACTGCTGTGGTAGCCGGTGTAGTAAGTGGAGTAATTGCACTTGTTTTAGGTGTGATTCTCGGTGCTATAGTTTATAAATTTTTAATCAATAAAAAAATTGATAAAAGCAAATCTAATGCTGTTAAAATTATAGAAGAGGCCTACGCAGAAGCAAAAAGCATAAAAAAAGAGTCAATTTTAGAAGCTAAAGATGAAGCTCAAAAAATAAGAGATGAGGCTAATCTAGAAGCAAAAGAAAGAAGAAGTGAAATTCAAAAACAGGAAGAAAGATTGGATGTTCGTGAAGAATATATCACAAAAAAAGAACAAACTTTAGATGCAAAGTCTGAACAATTAGAAAGCGAAAAAAATCTTTTAGAGACAGAAAAAACAAAGCTAATTGAAAAAAGCAAGGAGCAGGATGAAATTAAAAATCAAATGCTTGAACAATTAGAAAAAATTTCTGGTCTCTCTAAAAAAGAAGCAAAAGATATACTCATAGAAAACGTTACAGAAGAAGCAAAAAAAGATGCAGGTGTTCTTGTTAAAAGAATTGAGGATGAGGCAAAGGAAAATGCCGATAAAATAGCTAGGGATATTGTTACAAATGCAATACAAAAATGTGCAACTGATCTATCTTCAGAAATGACAGTCACATCAGTAGCTTTGCCAAATGATGAAATGAAAGGACGAATTATCGGTCGTGAAGGAAGAAATATAAGATCAATAGAAAGCGCAACAGGGGTTGAATTAATTGTGGATGATACACCTGAATCCATAACTATTTCAAGTTTTGATCCTATAAGAAGAGAAATTGCTAGATTAAGTCTTGAAAAATTAATAATTGATGGAAGAATTCATCCTGCAAGGATAGAAGAATTAGTAGAAAAATCAACAAAAGAAGTTGAAAAGTCAATTAAGGAAGCTGGCGATAATGCATGCAATGATGTTGGAATATTTAATTTAAATCCTGAATTAGTTAAGGTTTTAGGAAGATTAAAATATAGGACTAGTTATGGACAAAACTGTTTAAAACATAGCATTGAAACATCTATTATTGCAGGACTTATTGCAACTGAATTAGGAGCTAATGTCGCAGTTGCAAAACGTGGAGGATTATTACATGATATAGGAAAAGCCCTTGATCATGAAATAGAAGGAACACATGTCAAAATTGGTGTTGATTTAGCAAGAAAATATAAAGAGTCAGAAGATGTAATTCATTGTATTGAAGCACATCATGGAGATGTTCCTTTTAATTCAATAGAAGCTGTAATAGTTCAAGTTGCTGATGCTATATCAAGTTCTAGACCAGGTGCTAGAAGGGAAAGCTTTGAAAATTATATTAAACGTTTACAACAACTTGAAAATATTTGCAATGACTTCAAAGGAGTTGACAAATCATATGCCATACAGGCAGGTCGTGAAGTGAGAATTATAGTTAAACCTGATGAAATAAGTGATAATGATGCTATATTTCTTGCAAAAGATATTACAAAGAGAATTGAAAATGAAATGCAATATCCTGGTCAAATAAAAGTAGTAGTAATAAGAGAAAATAGATTTACCGAAACAGCTAAATAAGAGAGAAAACTTCTCTCTTATTTTTTATTAAATAAATTCAAAAAAATGAATTTTCAAAGCACTTTTTTGTTTAGTTAAAAAAAATAAGGATTAACAATCCTTATTTTATAATTTTATTTCCAATACTTTACCAATATTATCCTCTTTAAATAATAACGTACAGGTAACATGGCAAACAATATAACTAAAGGTAAAATTAAAGTTGTTGCAAAGAGATTAAAATTAGTTGTATTTAAACCACATATAAAGTTTAAGCCAATTATGCAACCAGCAAATAATAAAGCATAGATCCATATTTTCCATTGTGGCATCATTTGCGAAGGCAGCCAACCTCTATATTTCTTATAATTATAAAATTTAACAATTACATCAATTATTAATAATCCTGGTAAAAGTATAAACAAAAAATTTGTATTATTATTTAATAATTCTGATTTCAAAAATATAAGATATAATATAGTTGAAAATAGGCTTGCTAATATAAACACAACTGAACTTATTATTAGATATAACTTATTTGTATTATGTTCAGTCTTTTCTGCAGGCTTTTTATAAACATTAAAAGATATATTTTGATTCTTATAAAAATCTTTTAAATCATTATAGTCATATAACGAATCTTCTCGTACTTCTTCAGTTTTGCTATCTTTTGTTCTTGAATAAAGTCGTGAAAGAATTTCTTTATGAGAAGGGTCTATTGAAGTATCTCTTTTGGGTGCAGGTAAACGATTATCCCTAGAAGAATCTGTTATTATTTTAAGTCTAGGAGGTTCTATTTTTTTAGCTCTTTCAATATTATCAGAATTAATTCTTTGAGTAATAAATACTGCATCATCTTTTATATTACTTTTTTCATTGTTTTCTGATTTTGATTCAAGTTTATCATTTAAAGAAGCAATTTTTTGTTTATAGTTCAATGAATTTTTATTATAAAATTCATCAGGTGATAATCTGTCATTTACGTATTTTCCTTTATTTTCAAGCATAGAATTTTTAAAATCTTCAATACTTGCTTTTGTCCTTTCAGTAGATTCAGATAAAGGGGAGTTGACTGTCATAGAAATTTGATCCTCTGCAAAACTTCTTTTTCTTTTATATCTATTTATTTCTTTAGATATATCATACAATCTTTTATTATATTCATTTGCATCGGAGTTACTTAAAAATACAGCATCATCTTTTTTCTCTTCTTGTCTTTGTTCTTTTATAAGTTCGTCTCTATTTTCATCATTATTGATTTTTTGCAATTCCTTTAAAAAAGAACTGGTATTATTTTCTTTCACGTGCTCGGTATTGTTTTCTTTACTTTCAAAAACATGATCGTTCTTATTCATTTCTTGTTCGTCAAGTTCTTGATCTCTTTTTTCGTCAAACAATTTATGTTGAATATTATCTTTATTATCAGATTGAACATTCAAATCACTTGCATCATTTTTTGTATTCACAATAGCTACTGATTTGTCATTATTTTTTTCGTCTGAATTTGAATTTTTATCTAAAGATGAAAAATCAAAGAAGTCTTCATCTTCATGATTATCATCACTATCGCTACTATCATCGCTTTCATTATTTTTGTTATTTAAGAAGTTCTCTATATTAGAGTTGTAAAGAGAAGGGGAGTCTTGTTCATCCTTTTCATTATTGTTGACAGAACTATTTTCATACTCATTAAAATCTCTAAAAACGTCAATATTATTTCTTTCAAAATAAGCCTTTAATTCATTGTAAAATCCTCTACCTTTTTCAGTGATAGAATAATACTTTCTATTTGGTCCTAAATCACTACTTTTAAGATAAGATGACACATATTTTTGTTTTTCCATGCGTGTTAAATTTGAATACACACTAGGTTTTTTTAATTGAATATTCCCATTGCTTCTATCAGATATTTCAGAAATTATATCTAATCCATAGAAATCCCTTTCAAGCAAGCAATTTAAAATCAAAAAAGATAATTGACCCTTTGCATATAATTCCATACTTAAATATATCCTTTTATAATAGAATTATAATGCAATATTAGAGTTTAGTCAACAAAAATTTAAAAAATTATTCATACTATTATGCTATGCATAATAGTAATTTAATTTGAAATTCTTTCTTAAATATATTATAATTAAAACATGTTAATATTAAGAATAAAAAAGGGTAATTATAGGAATCTTAGTTTATCAATAAATAACGAAGGGGACATAATAATAAAATCACCAATATTTTTAAATGATGAGCAGATAAATAAATTTTATTTAAGTAAAGAAAAATGGATTAAAAAACATATTGAATTTTTTAAAAAGCAAATAAATTTAAAAAAACAATATGATTTTTCTAACACTATATATCTATATAATAGTAAATTTAAAAATTTAGAATATAACGAAAAAAAAATTAATATTTACTTAGATAATTTTAATAAAAAGATTATTCCATTAGTTAATGAAGTTTCAAATATAATAGGACTGCATGCAAAAACTATTAATCCAATAAAATCAAAAAGAATTTGGGGGAGTTTAAATAAGAAAAAAGAAATGAAACTAAATATTTTAATATCAATTCTTCCTAAAAATTTAGTGGTTTATATTATAGTTCATGAACTTTGTCACTTAATAGAATTTAACCATTCTAAAAAATTCTGGACTTTAATAAAAAAATATTTACCTAATTATAAAGAAGATAAAATGTTGTTAGGTGAATATTCTTTTATATTAAGAGATAGTAGTATATTATAAGTTTAAAATAAAAAAAGGGTATTAAAAAAATAGCTAGTATGCAAACCTATATCTCTGCGTAAAACACAAGTTTTACGCAGAGATTAGTGCATATTAGCCATTTAAACAGGACTATTTTGTTATTTTTTTATAAATACTAAAATTTGATTTTATTTATACTTTTAATTATTATTTTATTCTGCTATTATGTTTAAAACCTTATTAAATCCATAGGCGGAATTTTCACCACATATACCATCTTGATAAATAGTTTTGTCTGGATTATTAATTGATTTAACATTTTTTAATGAATTTATATTTAAATAATTTACAATTTTAATAAAACAATTGTATATTGTTTTACCATAAAATAAATCATTTGGACAAGAACATAAAATGCTTTCTATGAAAATCTGATTTGGCATACAATTATTAACATTATAATAGAGAGAATTAAAAATTTTAATCATTTTAACAAAATTCTCCCCAACCAGACTTATTTTATTTTCTAATGCGTCAAACCTTGATTTAATATTAATTTCTTTAAAACCTTCTTTTTTCCCTGAATAATATTTATAAATATTATTACCATCATAATTTACAATGTATATAATAATTCTTGTATTAGCACCAAAATCGTCTTTTCCTATAATTTGTAATTGATTGCCAAATCTATATACTAAAGAACTTTCAGACAGGTATTCTAATAAAGCATTTTGAAGATCTTCAGTTAAATTATAAATTGTATATTTCGTAGGATCAAACTCATATTTCTTATTTTCTTCTAGTTCTTCATTTTTTTTCTTTTTCTTTTTTCTTTTTCTTTTATAGTTTTTTCTATTTCGCCAAGCAAGTTTAAATTTTTCTTTTAAAGTTTGCCAAAATGGAACCTTTCGTCCTGTATTTATTTCTAGTTGAGCATTCTTTATTCCTAAAAAATATATAAAAGAAGAATTATCAACAAAAGCACCAGTCATCAACTCATTGACTGGCTGTAAAATAACATTATCCATTGTTAAATAAGAAATTTGTGCGGATAATTTTTTTAAAGCATTACTTAGTAGCTGATTTGTTTTCTTTGATATTGAATTGACATATTTTATGTTTTCTTGTTCTGCTATTGTTGTAATTAATTCTTTTGATATATTAAATTTTGCCATTTTATTTCCTTTAGCAATTATTATTTATTTTTGTTAGGATAAATTTTTTCTTTTCCACCCATATAAGGTCTTAAAGCACAAGGAATATTAACGCTTCCATCTTCATTCAAATTATTTTCTAAGAAAGCTATTAACATTCTTGGAGGTGCTACAACTGTATTATTTAGTGTATGAGCGAATTTTGTTGTTCCATCAGCTGCTTTGTATTTAATTCCTAATCTACGAGCTTGAGCATCAGACAAATTTGAACAAGAACCAAGCTCTCCAAAATATTTCTTTTGTCTTGGACTCCAAGCATTTAAATCACAAGATTTAACTTTTAAATCGGCTAAATCACCACTACAACATTCCATAACTTCATGTGGAATGTCTAAAGATTTAAAGAATTCAGAAGAAATTTGCCACATTTTATTGTACCAATCCATAGAATCATCTGGCTTACAAATTATAATCATTTCTTGTTTTTCAAATTGATGTACTCTATAAATTCCTCTTTCTTCAATTCCATGTGCCCCAACTTCTTTTCTAAAACATGGTGAATATGATGTTAACATTAAAGGTAAATTTTCTTCTTTAAGAGTTGTTTCTTTAAATCTACCAATCATTGAGTGTTCACTTGTTCCAATCAAATATAAATCTTCTCCTTCAATTTTGTACATCATGTTTTCCATTTCTTCAAAACTCATGACGCCATTGACAACATCACTTCTAATCATAAAAGGAGGAATACAGTAAGTGAAACCCTTATTAATCATGAAATCTCTTGCATAGGAAAGAATTGCAGAATGAAGTCTAGCAATATCACCAGTCAAATAATAAAATCCATTTCCACTTGTTCTTCTAGCACTATCTAAATCCAATCCATTAAAACTTTCTAAAATGTCTGTATGATAAGGTATTTCAAAATTAGGAACTTTTGCTTCTCCTACAGTTAGTCTTTGAACATTTTCACTATCATCCTTACCAATTGGAACATCATTTGCAATAATATTAGGAATTGACATCATGTATTTTTTTAGCTGTGAAGAAAGTTCTTCTTCTTCTTTCTCAATTTCAATAATTCTTGCATTATTCTTGACAACTTGACTTTTGATTTCGTTTGCTTTTTCGATATTTTTTTCTTTCATTAAAATGCCAATTTGGCTACTTAAAGTATTTCTGCTTGAACGAAGATTATCTCCCTCTTGTTTTAATAATCTAATCTTCTTATCTAAATCTAGAACTTTATCAACATATTCAAGTTTATGGTCTTGAAATTTTTTTCTTATATTTTCTTTTACTAATTCTGGATTTGTTCGTATTAAGTTTATATCTATCATATGTTACTCTCCTTGCTTATTCATAATTATACTTTTATATATTTTTTTAGTCAATCATTTTATTTATTTTCGTCTATTTATTTATATTAATAATAAATATAAATTCAGTTGACACTATATGTTGTAGTTATTTAGCAAATAATAGCAACATATTAAATAAAATTCAAGTATTTTACGCATAGATATTTTGTTTTTAATTTGACAATATTTTTTAAAAGATTTATAATATTTAATATGAATGGTACATCAAATTTTTATTTAAAAAGAGATATGCAAAATAGATTAAAAATGGCAAAATATACAGATAAACTCCCCGATTATTGCCTAGACTATTTTATTGGAATTGAAAATAATACTTCTTCATTAACAAGATATAATTATTCTATGGATCTTTATGTGTTTTTCAATTACCTATCATTATATGTATTTAATAAAAAAGAACAAGATATAACTCTAGAGGATTTAAATAGTTTAAAAACAAGAAATTTAGAGCAATATCTTTCTTATTTATCATACTATGAACTAGATGGTAAACAATATAAAAATGACGAAAAAGGTAAAGCAAGAAAGCTTGCCTCTTTAAGAAGTTTCTTTAAATATTTATTTAACCATGATCTTTTATCTGCTAATATTGCAAGTAAAATCAATACACCAAAACTTCATGATAAAGAAATTATAAGACTAGAAAAAGATGAAGTTTCAAAATTAATCAATGCTGTAGAAAATCCATTTGAATTTTCAAAACGACAACAAGAATATAATAAAAATACATTTGAACGAGATAATGCTATAATAACACTTTTTTTAGGAACAGGAATACGTATATCCGAATTGGTTGGATTAAATATAGATAATTTTGACTTTTCACAAAATGCCTTTATTGTAACTAGAAAAGGAGGAAATCAAACAATGCTATATTTCCCAAACGAAGTTGCAATGGCATTAAAAACATGGCTTGAAAAACGTGCTACTCTTGATATTCCAAAAGAAGAAAAAGCAATGTTCATTTCTCTTCAAAACAAAAGAATTTCAGTAAGAGCTGTTGAAAATCTAGTTAAAAAATTTGCGGCAATCGCCTCCCCTTTAAAAAAAATATCTCCTCATAAATTAAGAAGCACTTTTGGTACAAATCTTTATAAGGAAACAAAGGATATTTATATTGTAGCTGATATTTTAGGACACAAAGACGTAAATACAACAAAAAAACATTATGCTGCAATAAGCGAAGATATGCGTAAAGATGTTGCAGAAAAAGTAAAATTAAATTAATTAAATATGAATATTTTTATTATAATCGCACAACATATTAGTGTGAAGGAAATATGCTTCACATTAAAATAGAAAGAAGGCAATTTTAATATAAATTTTGTCTTCTTTTTATTTTTATATTTATAACAAATATTAATATTAAATCAAATTTTAGTATTAACATTAATTATTATTTTAAAATCTTTATTATTATTAATAAAAGCACTTTATAGTTTATAAAGTGCTTATTTGTTATTATTTTATAAAATTTATAAATTATAAAAATACTACATTTGTTCAAGCATCCAATCGCTATAAACAGCATATCCTTTTGTCGGATCTGACAAAAATACATGCGTTACAGCTCCTATTATTTTGCCGTTTTGCATTATTGGGGAACCACTCATTCCTTTAACAATTCCACCGGTTAATTCCAAAAGCCTTTTATCTTTCACTCTAAATATAATACTTTTATCATCGCTTTGGGCTTGATAATTTGCTTTTATTATTTCTATATCATATTCTTCACGGATTCCACTAATACTTGAAATAATTTTTGCACTCCCTGGTTTTACACTCAGTCTTCCACCAATATTGGCAGTAACATTTGTATCAATTAGGTTTTTAGAATCATTTAAAAAACCATAGATCCCAAATTTAGTATTTTTTATTATATTACCCTCTTGATTTTTCTGCACAAAAACGCATTTTAATTCACCTGGATTATTTCTATATCCTTTATTAATACCAACCAAAGAACAATTATAAATTTGACCATCTACAATATCTATCACATTCTCATTTTTACCATTTGTAATTGAGTGGCCTAAAGCCGCAAATTCAAAATTATCTTTTTTTACAAATGTTAAAGTTCCAATCCCAGAAAAATCATCACGTACCCAAACTCCAAGTTTATATTTGCCTTCACTATTTTTTATTAGTGAAATTTCTTTTGAGTAATCTTTATTATCTCTTTTGTAATCAACTACAACATTTTCATCTTCCACTTCATCTAATATTGTATCTATATCATTTAGCGTTGAAACTGGTTGATTATTTATTCTTAATATAATATCTCCATTTTTAAAAAAATTGTTTTTATTTAAGTTAGAATTTTCGAAATCAACAACACTATCACTTACAACCACAGCTCCATTTGATTTTATTTTCATACCAATTGGGTTACCACCAATGTATACTTCCTGCGTTGGTAAGATTTTAACTTTTATTTTACGTATAGGAATAAATCCAAAAAGTTTAAAAACAACATACCCCTCTGTTTCTTTTTTATCATCGGTAGTTAATTTATCTGTTTCAATATCCATATTAATAAATTCACCAAAGTATTTATTAGTGTTAGCTTCATTTATTTCACTATAATTAGAATAAAAACCTTCTGGTAGCATAAAAATTTCAAACATTTTTACATTTTGTATAAGTATGGTTGAAATGAATAAAAAGCAATACAAAAAAACAATTAATTTCTTTTTGTTTTTCATGTTTCCTCCGAAAAAAAGACTAACACTTTCATTAAGTGTTAGTCTGTGCAAAAATAACAATTTTATTATTCTATTTGGCTTTTGAAAGCATCTCTTTTGCCTGTGAAAGTGCAATATCACTGACATTGTCTCCAACTATCATTTTTGCGATATTATATGGTATTTCGTCATCTTTAAGCAATTTTATAGATGTCATTGTTTCATTTTCATTTTCGTATTTAGAAACATAATAAAAATGATCACCAAAGCAAGCTACTTGAGGTAAATGTGTAATACATATCACTTGTGCAAAAGAAGTTAAATTCTTTAATTTTTCACCAACTATTTTACCTGTTTCCCCACTAATTCCAGAATCTATTTCATCAAAGATTAAAGTTTGTGCACTTCCTATTTCTGCAAAAATATTCTTTAAAGCCAACATAAAACGACTTAATTCACCACCAGAGGCAGTTTTTGATAATGCCTTAACTTCTTGTCCTTTATTAGCAGAAAAAACAAATTCAACACTATCTATTCCATTAGAAGTGAAATTATTTAATTTGGTAAACTTTACTTCAAACTTACTTGATTTCATTCCCAATTCTTTCAATTCAGTCAGTATTTTTATTTCAATATCCTTAGCAATAGATTTCCTCATGTTTGATAATTCTTCACTTTTAATCAAAAGTTCATTATATACTTTTTCTTTTTCTTTGTTTAATTTTAATATGTTTTGCTCACTATCATTTAGTTCATCTAATCTATATTTTATATCATTTAAATAGTTTAATACATTCTCAATAGATCCACCATATTTCTTTTCTAAACTTTTGATTAAATCATATCTTCTATCAAGTCTTTCAAATTCATTTTCATCAAAATCAGTTTCTGCCTTAATATCAAGTAATGTTTGGTTTATATCCTCAATTTCATATCTTACACTGTCAATTCTATTTTTACAATCTGATAATTTATCAAAATTAGCTAATGAAGTTAATTGATTGGAAACCTGTTGTAAAGAATTAATGCATGATGTAGAACTGCCATCTAAATACTCTTCACATAAAGAAATAGCTTGGAAAATTTTTTCTGCATTATTTAAAAATCTCAATCTATCATGGATTTCCTCATCTTCACCTGTTTTTAAATTCGCATCTTCTATTTCTTTAATTTGATAGGTTAAAAGAGAAATCTCCCTTTCTCTTTCAAATTCATCTCCACCTAAGTGATCAATTTCTTTAATTATAAAATTATATTCATTATATTTTTCTTTTACTTCTTGTTTTAATATATCAACTTGAGATTTGCCCAATTTATCAAGCATAGTTAAATGACTTTTACTTTTTAATAATTCAACACTTTCGTGCTGAGAATAACTATCAACTAAAGACTTACCTATTTCTTTTAAAATCATTTGTGTAGAAGGATTACCATTTATTCTAATTGATGACTTTCCATCTAATGAAAATGTTCTACTTAAAAGAACTTCGTCTTCCTCTATTCCATATTCAGCAAGAGCTTGCATGCAACTTTCGTTTAAATTTGTAAAAACAGCATCAACACGCATTGATTCTTCACCACTGCGAATTAAAGTTTTGTCTGCTTTAGCACCTAATACAAAATTCAAAGCATCAAATATGATACTTTTACCAGCTCCAGTTTCTCCTAATAAAATATTTAAGCCTTTGTTGAAATCAATAACTATATTTTTAATGAGGGCAACATTTTTTATTGATAATGATTGTAGCATTGTTTCACCTCTTAACTTAACATGTCATTTAAAGTTATAACAGCTTGTCCTGCTATGATTGTTGAAGGGAAAATTAACATAACTGTATCATCTCCATTAACTGCTCCCATCAATTCATTTATATTTAATTTATCAACGAAACTGGCAACACCAGCACCTAAACCTTTCATTGTTTTAATTACCACTAAATTCATTGCAGACTTAACAGAAATCACTGCTTCTTTAAAAATTGATATGTATTTATTTGAAATGACTTGTTCATCAGAACCAACAAAACAGTATTTATATTTGCCAGAACTAGAAAGAATTTTGGTAAGACCAAGCTCCTTAATATCTCTTGATATAGTAGCTTGAGTAATATCAAAATTTGCGTTTTTAAGTTCCCTAGCCAATTCATCTTGAGTCTCAATTTCTTTAGTTGAGATAAGTTCAAGTATCTTTGACTGTCTTGCACTTCTTGCCATTTCAATTTCTCCTAAATCGCTATACAGCCCTATTTTCAAGGCCTATAGCCGTTATGCATAATTATGAATTTATAGATATTCATTCATTTTTGATTATTATACAACATTTTTTATAATTATGCAAGTGATTTTTGCATAATTATTCACGTGTTTTTTATATGTATAAAATAATATGCAAATTTATAAATAGTCCATTTATAAATATAATTAAGTATACATTTTTAAATAAAAAAAAGAAGAGAAACATTTTTCCCTTCTTTATCGTTATTGTGTTTAGTTAATTACAATAATTAAATCTTTATGATTTCTTCTGATTTAACACACTCTTCAACCAATAAAGATACATCTATCTTTTTCTCTTCCTTTAAGCAGTGCTCTATTGTAGGCCTTATTATTGGATTTTTTGGTAAAAATACTGTACAACAATCTTCATAAGGAAGAATAGAGGTTTGGAAAGTTCCTATCTCATTTGAAACCTTTATAATTTCTTCCTTGTCCATAGCAACACATGGACGCAAAATAGGAAGAGAATCAACAACGCTGCCTGTCGTCCTCATACTCTCCATTGTTTGACTGGCAACTTGACCTAAACTTTCCCCAGTTATAATTGCACCTAAATTATTCTTTTCACAAATCTTTTCGGCAACTCTCATCATAATTCGTCTCATGATTGTAATCATATATTCTGGTAGGCAATGTTTATGTATTTCTTCTTGCACTTTTGTGAATGAAACAATATGTAAATTAAAATGCCCTAAATACCCTGACAATTCTTTTGCAAGAGTAATCACCTTTTCTTTCGCCTGTTCAGATGTATAAGGATAACTATGAAAATGTAAAGCATCCAGCTTCATACCTCTTTTTGCAATTAAATATCCGGCCACGGGGCTATCTATTCCTCCCGACAAAAGCATTAATCCTTTTCCAGAGCAACCTAAAGGAAGCCCTCCCTGACCTTTAATATTATTTGTAAAAATATAGGCTTTTCCATTCAATCTTATATCTACATTCACTTCTACTTGTGGATGATATAAATCAACCTTACTACTTACATAATTTTCTAGCAAAGCTCCGCCAAGATAGCTTGCAAATTCCATAGAAGACATAGGAAAGCTTTTATCTGCCCTTTTTACAAAAACCTTAAAAGATTTATTAGAAACATTTATTTTACAAACTTCATTTACAATTTTATTTACATCAGCCTCAACTTCTGTCGCTAACGAAAAACTATACAGACCAAAAACTTTCTTTAATTTTTCTACTATTTTATTTTCATCCTTATCGTCATAATTTGAAATTACATATCTACCAAATGTTTTTTCAAAATTAAAAGACTCGTCTCTTAATGAAAATTTTATATTGTCAATAAGAGTTTTCTCAAACAGATATCTATTATTTCCCTTTAAATACAATTCTCCAAATCTCAATAAGATGCATTTCATTTTACCTTCTCCCATATTTCATGATATGTATTTAAAATCGTTTTACCGGCATTAACAACATCTTCATCCGAAAGTTCAAAATCTAAAGATATTCTAATATGCGTTTTAATTTGATCCTTTGTTTGTCCTAGGCTTTCAAGAACACGATTGCCCGCTTTTTTTGTAGAACAAGCACTACCTGTTCCTACATAAATTCCTTTATCTTGCAATGCTCTCATTAAAGTTTCTCCATTTACTCCTTTAAAACCAACACTTAGAATATAAGGACTTTCCGTTTCTAAATATTCAACTTTTTCATCACTTAACAAGATATTTAATAAATGTTGCTTCAATTGTTTTACAATATTAAAATTTTTATCAACATCAATATTTGAAAAAGCATAATCCATAGCCATTATACCTGGTATATTTTCAGTGCCAGAACGCAATCCAAACTCCTGTCCACCGCCAAAAACTATATTCTTAATTGTCTGAAGATTTTTAATGTACAACGCACCAACTCCTTTAGGCCCATGGAATTTATGAGCTGAAATTGTATAAAAATCTACATCAACATCTGATAAACTAAATGGAATTTTACAAAAAGCCTGCACCCCATCAACATGAATTAATGCTTGAGGAGCTTTCTCTTTTCTAATTTTATTTATTAAATTTAAATCATTTACAGCACCCGTTTCATTACTTACATGAATAACTGATATCAACCTTGTTCTTTCATTCACAATCTCGTTTAATTTATCATAGTCAATTTGTCCATTCTTTTGCAATTTTACAAAATGAACTACACATCCATCTTGTTCTAATTTTTTTGCAACATTATAGACACTGGGATGTTCTCCTTCAGAAAAAACATACTCCCATTTCCCATTTCTTTTACTTCCCATTATTGCTAAATTATTGCTTTCAGTAGCTCCACCAGTAAAAATTATATTACCATTATCAAGTCCCAATTTGGACAGTAAATGTTGCCTAACTAAATTTAATTCCTTACTAATATTTAAAGAAACGTTGTACCCTGCAGAAGGATTGAAAAATTGATTGCAAGCATAATTCTTGTAAACATCAACACATTTCTCAAACATTTTAGTTGTTGCTGCATTATCTAAATATATCATCTTAAAACAGCTCCGAATTTATAAGTAAAAGCTTTTAAAACTTTTTTAATTACTTGAGCCACCTCTTCATCTGTAAGTGTTTTATTCATATCTGATAGCTTTATATTAAAAGCTAAGCTTTTCTTATTATTCCCTAAATTTTCATTTCTATAAATATCAAACAAAGATGCTTCATAATATAATTTACCACACGCAGATTTTATAACATCCAACATATCACCAACTTTGACTTGTTCATCAACAACTACTGCCAAATCTCGTTCAACTATTGGGAATTTAGAAATATTTTGGACATTATATTTTTTTTCTGGTAAATTCGCGAGATAGCCACTATCTAACTCTGCATAATAAACATTCTCAGGTAAATCATAATTTTGAGCAACTACTGGATGAATTTTACCAAATGATCCTATCTTAAAATCACTAACCATAATATCTGCAGAAATACCAGGATGTAAATAAGGTTCCTTTGACCTTTCAATTCTATAATTTACAGAAGTTTTATTAAGAAGATTTTCTACAATTCCTTTTAAATTAAAGAAATCAAAATTATTTGACAATACCACCATTCCAATCATATCTTTTTCAAGAGGTAAATCGCTATTTTCTACTTTTTGAGAAATAAATATTTTACCACATTCAAATAATTTTAAATCTTTATTTCCAACACTTAAATTATAATTCAAATTTAATAATAAAGAATGTGCAATTGATGATCTTAAGCAAGAAATATCCTCACTTATAGGATTGGCTATCTTTACAAGATTAACCCTTTCATCTTTTAAATTTAATTTTTGAACTAAATCAGGAGATACTAATGTATAAGAAATATTTTCATAAAATCCATGCTCAACTAAAGCATTTCTAAATTTTCTTTCTAGTAATAACCTTGGATGATGACATCCCTCAGTTATTTTTGAATTTTCAAAAAGTTTATAATTTATTTTATCATAAACATCATACCCATACAGTCTTATAATTTCTTCAGCTAAATCATTATCATTTTCTATATCTTCTCTAAAAGGTGGAACAATACAATTTAATTTATTCCCAAGTAAAGCGGTTTCAATTCCCAAGCTATTAAGAATACGAACCATGTCTTGTTTTGGAATTTCAACACCTAAGATTTCATTTATTTTATCAATTGACCCAACAATTTTTCTACTTTCATTTTTTCTAGAAGCTATATCAATAATTCCCCTAGCAACTTTTCCACATTTTAACAAAGAAACTAAATGTAATGCACGTGCCATACCTATTTCGGCATTAGCTACATTTACTCCTTTTTCATATCTAGCAGAAGAATCAGTTCTAACCCCCAACTTTCTGCTTGTTACTCTAATTGATTTTAAATCAAAAACTGCCGCTTCAAGAACGCATGTTTTAGTATCAGGGTTTATACATGAATCAATACCACCAATAACCCCTGCAATAACCATTGGTTTTTTATCATCAGCAATAACCATAACATTTTCATCTAAAGAATAAGTATTATGGTTCAAAGCATCTATAACTTCACCTTTTTGAGCCTGTCTTACAATAATTTGATTATTTCCAATTAATTTCTGATCAAAAGCATGTAAAGGCTGTCCAATTTCAACAAGGACATAGTTTGTTATGTCAACCAAAGTATTTATAGGCTTAATACCTATAGCATTTAATCTAGCTCTCATCCATAGAGGAGATTTTTCAATTTTTACATCTGTAATTGCTGAGGCCATATATCTATAACAATTTTCAGTTTCAACTTTTACATTAATATAATCCCTTACAGTATCTTTTGCATAAACATCTATATCATAACTTAAATTTAATTTTTTAAGTTTTACTCCATATAAAGCACACACCTCTCTTGCAATACCAATTACACTCATACAATCAGCTCTATTTGGAGTTATACCAACATCAAATACAACATCATTAAGCATTAATGCATCTTCAATGGGTTGTCCAATTTTCATGTCGCTAGGAAGAATTAAAATACCATTAACGCCTGCACCAGCAAAATAATTTTCATCAATCCCTAACTCTTCTCCAGAGCAAAACATTCCACAAGATTCAACCCCTCTCATTTTTGCTTTTTGAATTTTAATACCATTAACTAGATCTGCTCCTGGCAAACTTACAGGCACAATAGCTCCTTCAAAAACATTTGTTGCAGCAGTAATAATTTGAACAATTTCTTTTCCAATGTCAACTTGACAAACAACAAGTCTATCTGCCTGTGGATGCTTTTCTATTTTTAATATCTTACCAACCACTACATCATGCAAATGTTCATTTTGATAAACAATCTCTTCAACTTCCATTCCTGCTGAAGTGAGTTTCTTTGCTATTTCTTCTGGTGAGGCATTTACACCAGTAAGCTCTTTCAACCAATTATATGTTACTTTCATTTTTTCTCCTCATATACAATTAATTATTCATTTAAAAATGCTCATCTCATTTGTTTTAAAAATCTAACATCATTTTTATAAAAATTTCTAATATTTGTAATACCATTTAAAATCATAGCAACTCTATCCAATCCAAAACCAAAAGCAAAGCCACTATATTTTTTACTATCTATACCTGACATTTCTAAAACTTTTGGATTAACAATTCCTGCGCCTAACAACTCAAGCATGCCAGTTCCTTTACAAGTTGAACAACCTTTTCCATGACAATTTGGACAAGAAACATCAACCTCAATGCTTGGTTCAGTAAATGGGAAAAATGAAGGTCTAAATCTTATAGTAGTATCATCTCCATAAAGTCTTTTCATTAAAGTAGTTAACATTGCCTTTAAGTCAGCCATAGATATTTTTTCATCTACAACCAAACCTTCTAATTGATGAAAAATTGGACTATGTGTTGAATCACTTTCATTTCTATAAGTTTTGCCAGGACAAACGATTTTAAATGGTGGTTTTCTTTTTTCCATTTCACGTGCTTGTACAGCAGACGTTTGAGATCTTAACAATGTATTTTCGGTTATAAAAAATGTATCTTGCATATCACGTGATGGATGATTTTTAGGAATATTCATTGCTTCAAAATTATAATAATCCGTTTCAACCTCCGGTCCTTCAACAACAGAAAATCCCATTTCAACACATATATCAGTCAATTTATCAATGACTCTTGAAATTGGATGTAAAGCACCGACTTCAAAGCCTTTTGAAGGCTCAGTAATATCTACTTTTTCATTATCTAACTTTTTCATTAATTCTTCTTGTTTAAAAGCATCCTCTTTTTGAGAAATTTTTTCTTCAAGATTATTACGAACATGATTAATTAATGCACCAATGGTAGGTCTTTCTTCTGCCGAAACATCTCTCATACTCTTAGATAAAATAGTTAAAGCTCCCATTTTCCCAAAAATTTTAACTTTAATTTCATTTAATTGCTTTGCATCCTGTGCACCTTTAATTTCATTTTCAAATTTTTCATTTAATTGAATTAATTCTTCTTTTATCATTATTCCTCCATTTAGACAAATAAAAAAGTTCTCTTTAGTCTTAGGACGAAAGAGAACTCTTCGTGGTACCACCTAATTTCAATAGAAAAAATCTATCCTTGTTAAATCTGTTACGTAGATTAACGGCAAAAACTAGTAACAAATTATAAAATTTGCGTTCATAATTGCAGCTAAAAAGTGAATTCAAAAGAAGAAATATGTCTGTTTTTCAGCCCCACAAACTCTCTGTAAAATTTCTTAACTTTTTACTACTCTTTTATCGTCGCTTTTATACTAAGAAAGTATAAAATAGATAAATACAAAAAGTCAAGCGATTTAATCAAAAGCATTTGATTTTTTATCAAAAAAAATATAAACTAATCTTAAAAATATAGATATAAAATGGAGTTCAAATGTCATTTAAAAAATATACCATAGCAGAAAATTACAAATCTGTATATTACTTCTTAAAAAATCAAAAATTTTCAGAGAACTTTATAACAAATCTAAGAAAAAACATGGGGTTTATAAAGGTGAATGGAGAAGTAACCAACATAAGGAAGGCGTTAAAGCATGGTGATATCTTAGAAATTGAAGATTCACCAAATAAAAAAACATCTATTATGTATTGCATACTACCACTAAATATTGTATATGAAGATGAAGACTACTTACTTGTATACAAAGAAAGTAACCTTTCTTGTATGCCAACAAAGGCACATTATGATTTAAATCTCGCAGGTGCAATTTGTTATTATATGAAAGATAAATCAACTAATTTTGTTTTAAGAATGATTAATCGCCTTGATAAAGACACGGCTGGTATTATAGTTGTAGCCAAAAACAGCATTGCTCAAAAAGACATAGGCAAGATAAATAAAACATACACAGCTATTTGTAATGGTATTATAGATAAAAAACTAGAAATTGATAAAAAAATAGAAACAATATCAGTTAATGGTATAAATAAAATTAAAAGAATAATTTCAAATACAGGTAAAGACGCCAAAACATACGTTTCACCAATTTATTATAGTAAAAAAGAAAATTTGTCATTAGTAGAAGTAAATATAGAACATGGAAGAACTCATCAGATTAGAGTACATTTGGCATCTATTGGACATCCCCTCCTAGGTGATTCTATTTATGGCAATAATAGTCCACTTATAAACCACACGGCATTAATATGCAATAAACTTTCTTTTTTCCATCCTTATAAAAAGAAGTATTTATATTTTTCAATTCCATATCCAAAAGATTTTCAAAATGTCATCAACATAATCAACTCTAAATAACGCAATAACACTTGGAAAAACTTAAAAAAATTAAAATTACACTTTCTATTTTAATTTATAGACATAAAAAAATTCTTGTAAAACAAGAATTTTATAAATATTTTTTAAAACCTATATGGTGCGGGCGGTGGGAGTCGAACCCACACTCTTTCGAACTTGCCCCTTAAACAAGCGCGTCTGCCATTCCGCCACGCCCGCATATCATACTCTTTAATTATATTTATTTATTATATAAATGTCAAGTATTTTTTATTATTTTTATTCTTGTCATAAAAAAATAAAAGCTGATTAGCCTTTATTTTTTATATCTTCAAATTCTTTGATTCCTTTTTCAAATTGACTTTTACTTTCAGGATCAAGTTTAAATAGCAAACCAAACAATTGCCCTACATGCAATTTTTCCTCTTTTACTATATCTTTTATTGTTTTTTGTGCATCAATATCATTTGTTTGTTCTAAATGATTTTCATAGGCTATTATTGCTTCCAATTCTCCTATTATATCAGTTCTTGTATTTTGTAAAGTTATAAATTCGTTTGTTTTATTTTGAGAATTAAAATCTAAAATATTAAAGAACCTTCTCATAAAACCTCCTTTTTATCTATATGATTTTGTGTTCTAATTTGTTAAAAAAAAGAAGTACCTTAACATACTTCTTTTTTATCTCCTGATGATTTTCTTATTATTTCTGGTTGTCCATTCTCTAATTCTATGAATTTATCATTAACAATAATTTTCTCTACATCATGTAAGCTTGGTACTTCATACATCAACTTAGTCATTTTTGTTTCAATAATAGTTCTTAATCCCCTCGCTCCGGTTTTTAATTCCATTGCTTTCTTAGCTATTGCTCTTACTGCCTCTTTAGAAAATTCAATATCTATTCCATCAATTTTAAACATAAGGTGATATTGCTTTAATATTGAATTTTTTGGCTCTGTTAAGATTTTGACAAGAGCCTCTTCGTTTAGCTCTTCTAAACTTACAACAACAGGCAAGCGCCCTATAAACTCTGGGATTAAACCAAATTTTACTAAATCATTAGGTTGAACATCCTTAATAATGTTTATTTTTTTATCTTCATTAGATTTTATTTCAGCATTAAAACCCAATGTTGAATTATTTTCTCTTGATTCAATAATTTTATCTAATCCAACAAAGGCACCACCACATATAAACAATATATTTGTAGTATCAATTTGAATCATTTCTTGATGTGGATGTTTTCTTCCGCCTTGAGGAGGCACACTTGCAACTGTGCTTTCTAATATTTTTAATAAGGCTTGTTGAACGCCCTCTCCAGCAACATCTCTTGTTATTGAGACGTTTTGAGTTTTTCGTGCTATTTTATCTATCTCATCAATATAAATGATTCCTCTTTGTGCTTTCTCAATATCATAATCTGCATTTTGAATTAACTTTAAAAGAATATTTTCAACATCATCTCCAACATATCCAGCCTCAGTTAATGTAGTTGCATCAGCTGTCGCAAAAGGCACTTTTAATATTTTAGCCAATGTTTTAGCAAGCAATGTTTTTCCAGAGCCCGTTGGTCCAATCATTAAAATATTGCTCTTTTCAAGTTCAACATCATCTGAATTATTAGAATCTTTAGCAAAATTGTAATTTAATCTTTTATAATGATTATATACTGCGACAGCTAAAACTCTTTTTGCCTCTTCTTGACCCACAATATACTCATCAAGTTTTTCTTTTATTTCAACAGGAGTTGGTAATTCAATTTTTTCAAATGTAGATTTTTTAGTTATATCTGTTATTATATCTTTACAAATTTCTATACATTCATCACAAATAAATGATTCGCCATTTGGACTTGCAATTAATTTCTTTGCATCTCTCTGACTTTTTCCACAAAAACTACACTTACATTCTATATCTGACATTTTGCCTCCATTAACTATTCTTTTTTATTTCTTGAAACAAATATTTCATCTATAATTCCATAATCTTTAGCTTCTTGTGCAGTCATATAATTGTCTCTATCAGTATCTTTTTCAACAATTTCAAGTGGTTTCCCAGTATTCTCACTTAACATTAAATTCATACGTTCTTTAATGTATTGTATATGGCTAGCTTGAATTTGAATATCGCTGACTTGTCCCTGAGCTCCTCCTAATGGTTGGTGAATCATTATTTCACTGTTTGGCAATGCAAATCTTTTTCCTTTAGTTCCTCCTGCAAGCAAAAAAGCTCCCATTGATGCAGCTCTCCCAACACATATTGTAGAAACATCACATTTAATGTATTTCATAGTATCATATATTGCAAGTCCAGCAGAAACGCTGCCCCCTGGACTATTGATATAAATAAATATATCTTTGTTTGGGTTTTTACCTTCCAGATAAATAAGTTGCGCAACAACAATATTAGCAACATTATCATCTATTTCTCCATTTAAAAAAATAATACGATCTTCAAGTAGTCTTGAATATATATCATAGGATCTTTCACTATTACCAGTTTGATCTACAACCATTGGAATCAACATAATTATCCTCCCTCAATTTTTATATTATTATACATGCAAATAAAAGCCCTTTATATTAATTTGGAACTGTTTAAAACAGTTCCAAAAAGATTAATTTCATTTGTATATATTAATAATTATAAACTAATTCATTAATATTTATATGTTAAATTTTTACTTATTTAACACTTGATTTTATAAAATTTAAAACTTTTGTCATAACAACATTATTTTCAAAATAAGCATAATCATCTGGACTCATAGCTTTTTTAAAATCTTCAAGAGACATCTGGTATCTACTTGCATATTGTGAAATATTTTCATCTAATTCTTCAGCAGTTACAGATATTTTATTTTGTGAAATAATTTTTTGTAAAACTAATCTTGTTTTAATATTTTTTTCTGCATCTATTTTTCTTTCATTTTTAAATTCTTCAAGAGTTTTGCCAATATAATCAAGATAATTTTGCAAAGTCATTCCTTGATGAGATAATCTATGTTCAAAATCTTCAACAATATGGTCAACTTCATGGTCAATCATAGATTGAGGAACATCAATATTACTCTTATCAGCTATTTCATCAAGTAATTTAACCTCATAATCTCTTTCAACCCTATCTTCAACAATCTTAAGTAAATTATCTTTAACAGCTTTTTTATATTCATCAACAGTTTCAAATTCAGTTGTATCAGAAACATATTTATCGTCTAATTCAGGCAATACTTTCTTTTCAACTTTTTTAAGAACAACCTTGAATACCGCAGGTTTTCCTTTAAGATTTTCAGCTGGATAATTTTCTGGGAATACAACATTAATGTCTTTTTCTTCTCCCTTCTTCATACCAACTACTTGATCCTCAAAACCTTCAATAAATGTGTGAGAACCAAGTTCAAGTCTATAATCTTTTGCTTCTCCTCCATCAAATTTCTCTCCATTTACGAAACCTGTAAAATCAATTGTTGCAAAATCACCATTTTCGGCATCTTTATCTTCTTCTACATATCTAGCATGTGCTAGTCTTTCATTTTCAAGTTCCTTTAGAACATCTTCTTCAGTAACTTCTGCTTTATCTTTGACAACTTTTATTTTGCTTAAATCAGGAAGCTCAAATTCAGGCATTAAGTCAAACACCAAAGTTGCTTCTATTCCACTATCAATAGAAAAAGAATTCATTTCAACATGAGGATGACTTGCTGGAACAATAGAAGTATTTTCTGATAAAAATTTTGAGTATTCGCTTGAAATAACCTCATCAAAAGCATCATCAAAAAATACCATGTCACCATAATTTTGTTCTATAACCTTTCTTGGTGCTTTTCCTTTTCTAAATCCTTGCACATTATATTTATCTTTATTTTTTTCATAAGAATGTTCAACTGCCTTATCCCAAACATCTTTTGAAACTTTAATTTTTAAAACACCTTGTTTATCTTTTTTCTCAAATATATACATTATTTTTCTCCTTTATAAATTGCATACTAATAATAACACAATAATAGTATTTTTGGCAAATAAAAATAGATTAATTTAGTTAAATATAAAAAAGAATAAAAGCGAATTTTATTTTTTTAAATCATTCCGGTAACTATTGCAACAATTGAAACAATTATAATTGATAATAAAAATAAAATTTTAACCCATTCAATAACTTTTTCTTTTACTAAACTTTTTTTATATTTTTTTATATAATTTTCTTTATCGTCCTCAATCATTTGTGTTGTTACATTGCTTGAATTAATAATTTTTGCACAAAAAAGCTTAAAACCACTTAATAAATTGGTTCTATATTCATATATATAATCAATTGAAATTACAACTATCCAATATAAACAAATTCCAATTAAAGTCACAATTGCGAAATATACAAAACCGATCCATATCGTCTTTAATACCGCAAAAAGAATTAATAATAATATTGAAAGTAATGTGACTATTATGTTAATATTTTTCATATTTTATCCATATAAATAGGGCTATTATGTTATGCAAATATAAGTATTAAACTGTTAATATAAATAATACAACTATTGTTACAACAAATATAACATAACATACTATCCACCCTACATTTTTATGTGTTTTAACCCAAGTAAAAGCTAAAATAATACAAATGATATAAGCTATAACTTCGCCTACAGAAGAAAATGCTTTTGATAAATTAGTATCTCCTTTAAGTATCAATGTTAAGAGCAAAGCTAATGCGATACACCCTATTCCAACATAAGCAACAAATGACAAAATTGTATTTAAAGTAATTTTAGATTCTTTTTTATTAGTCTTATTTTTAGTTTCACTAACACTTTGTTCATTTTTATAATCATTATTTTCCATCATAACCTCAAATTATTTTTATCATTTTGCAATATGACAAGCCAAATCAACAGTTTTATTTGAATATCCCCATTCATTATCATACCATGAAACAAGTTTTACAAATGTTGGACTAATCATAATTCCCGCATTTACATCAAAAATTGATGTTCGGCTATCTCCGATAAAATCCGATGATACAACAGCATCATCTGTCCATCCTAATATTCCCTTCATATCAGTATCAGATGCTTCTTTTATTACTTTGACAATTTCTTCATATGTTGTTGGTTTTGATAATCTAACTGTCA
>CALWRN010000062.1 GCA_944383975.1 uncultured Clostridia bacterium
TTTGTTATTCCTTGCATCATATTTTTCAATTTAAGCTTACGCAAATATAAAAGCACTGGAACTTAATATATATTGTTACATGCATTAAAAATGGTAGGATCACTCCTACCTTTTTTTGTAAATATAAATATTGAATTTTTATAAACTTTAGCAAAAAATAAAATAAAGTTAATAACATAAAATATTTATATAATTTGAAATATTTTTAATTAATATAAGAAAATTTTTAATTACAATTTAGTTTTTCAATTAATTATTTCAATTTAAACTTTGGTGTTCCCGCCCGGACTCTAACCGGGAATCTTCGCCTTAGGAGTTTCGAAAATAATTTGACCACCTATTGATTTTATTCAACAAAAAATGAAAAATAAAAAAGGACAATCATTTAAGATTGCCTTGTTTTTTAATCTTTATAAAATCTGTTAGAAACGCTACAATGTATTTTTTCACCTCTTTTTAAGTAAAATTTCTAAAACTAAAAGATTGTCAAAAACTATCTAAATACACCTAAAACTTACACGGTCGTTGATATAAGTGTGTAAATTTTTACATTTCATTAACCACAGTACATAAACGATGGGTTTTTAATTTTATCCCACATGTCTTTAATCAAAATTCCATTTATATTAGCTTGATTTTCAAACTCTTCACGAGAATTATATTCTTGCTGAAAATTTTTACCACAAAATACAATATCACAATCTTCATTTCTTTTAGAATTTTTATTAACTTTTAAAAACACCTCATAAGTTTCATTGTTATATTCAAACAGCATTTCACTATAAAAGTATAGTCCATTCAAAAATTCTTCAAAAGTTGCTTTAAATGGCAATCCTTTGTTGTATTGTTCTCTTGCTGTTGTTGGAGTTACAAGCATAGGATAACTTACGCCAGCTTTCTTTTCTAATTCTTTTTCATTTTTACTAAATTTCCAACCACAGTTTTTACACTCACCATTACCATATTGATCTTGCATTGCCACATAACCACAAATTGAACATTTAGCTAATTGGTCTTTAACATAAGGGTCATCATATTTAAAATATTTAAAGTTATTTACATTTAAACCAGAAACATTTTTATTTTGTTTTTCCCATTTAAAATAAATTAAATCTTTCCAATTTAAATCTTTTGTCCATTCATAAGTTGTTGGTAAAAATTCTTTTATATTCCCTTTCATTGACTTAAATGGCTCATCGTAACACAAAATTACACTTGGTTTTATTCGCTTTATCATTTCATTATAGCCTAGCATAAATTCCTCTTCGCAATTTTCTCTATAATAGGTGCATACAGCAACAATTGAGCCTTCCTCAATTCCATCAAAACAAAAATCAAAACTTCTTTCATCTCCCCATGAAATTGTTGGAATAACATTTAAACCCTTGCTTTGCCAATAAGCTCCGCACCAACGATTTTTGAAAACGCTTTCAATTTGAAGTGCAATTGGCATATTTGTAAATATAGAAAAATCAGGACTCAGAAGGCAATAATATTGCTTTAATTTTTCTAATTCTTCTTCTGCATTATCATAAACTTTTTCAAATTTCCAATCGTATGTGAAAAAGTGTATAGTTTTATCTTTATTATTATTATCATCTGTTTTAGCATTAACATAACTTAAAAATTGAATCTTATTAACATCAATATCTTGCTTTTTTATCTTAGGAAATTCATATTTTCCACAAGAATTATTTTGAAATAGAAATTCATTTCTAACAAGATCTTGTTTTTTCTTTTGTTTTTCAATTTCATATTCACTTAATTGTTTTGTCATATTATCTCCTTTTAAGAATATGAATTATAATCTGGAACTAAATTATCAGGATTTCTTTCTGGATATCCTTTGTCCCAATTCCAATTATGATCATGCGGAAATTCATGATTGTTGTGTGCATTTTGATGGTTATAATCTCTATTTCTTATTACATTTCCTTTTGAATCAAACCATCTGCTTTGGACTTTTTCTCCATTCACATATAAGTCATATCTTGAATTTGGTTTTGCTCCACTTGTTGGTAAATCACCACGTTTACCTTCTACTCGTTCAATTGTTCTATTAGGAACTCCTCCTGCCCCCATTATAACACCTCCTATTGATTTTTGTTTGAAATATTTAAAAAAAATGCAAAAGGTTGAAGATTTTTTACCTCCAACCTTTTTATTTGCATTATATCATTAAATTTTTATATATTCATCTAAGTGTGACACAATTATTAAAGGTTACATTTCAAAATCTTTTTCTTTTTTATTTCTTTGTTTTCTTACTTTGAGTAATTGTTTAAAATAACATAGAAAATAAGCAACATTTACTTATTTTAGATGAAATAATAAAAAGAGTTAGATTCCCTAACTCTTTTTTATTCAGTTTCCTTTTTATCAAATTGTTCTTTTAATAATTTCAATAATTTAGTATGTAATCTTGAAATTGTTTCAAAAATGTATCCTAATTTTGCAGAAAGTGATTTTGACAATAATTTAGATAAATATTACATAGCAGTCAATATTTATAGAGAACCAATTAGCAAAAGCAAAATCAATGCTTGGTTAAAATCATTTGAAATTGAAAATGGTTTTAAGAAAATATCTTGCCACGGACTTAGACACACCTATTGCAGTTTGTTACTTTCTCAAAATGTTCCAATACAGACTGTTAGTAAATATCTAGGACATAGTGATTCAACTGTAACTTTAAAAGTTTATAGCCACTTTATGCCAGACACCCAAGAAAAAGTAGTAAACGCACTTAACAATATTACACAAGCCGAGTCATAACACTCGGTTTGTTTTTATTAGGAGGAAATATGTATATACCAAAATTAAGAAAACAAGAAAATATAGCAAAAGATATAAAGAAAACAGATAAAAACACTGCAATTACAGGATATTTAATAGAAAAACTCGCAAAAGAAGGGAAAATAACAAAAATCAAATACGGAAATGCTTGGTTAATAAATATAGATGAAATTGCAGATTTCTTTAATAAAAGGAGGAAAAAATGAAAAAAGTTTCAACTGGAATCATATATAGACTTTTCAAAGATGGAGATAAAGACACTATAATACGAAAGACCAATATACGAACCTTTTGTCAACAAAAAAGCCTTGACTATATTATTAGTCAAGGCAAAATGCTTGTTGATATGAAAAGTTTTTTAAATGCACTAAACCCAAAACATATTAAAACAAGCAAACCTTTTCCAAGATTAAGGACCAAAATCTCAGCACAACACGAATGGAACGCTCACCATAGAACAAAAATCAAACACCACATAATTGATTGCATTTGCAACTCAGGCAAAGTCAACATCTATAAACACGGCAGAACCAACATAATAAATTATGACCAACTTGAAAAAGAACTAACCAATATACTGAAAGGGAGAGATCAATATTAATATATATTTTTCACATTATTATTAAAATTTTTAATTTTAAATAATACCTATAGCAATAAAAATAATGTTTTGAAAAAATATTAAAAATGGATTTTTATTATTAACTTACATATTTAAAAATTATATAATAAAAAATTATAAAGAACTTTGATATAATCAAAGTTCTACTATTTGTAAATCTATTAAAATTTCTACAAGTTGACTTATGCAATAAAAAAGTTTTTCCTTAAAATAAAGTTCTTTTTGAATATTATAAATTTTTAAGCCAATTTTATCTAGTTCATTATATATATCTGTTTCTACATCTAGTATGTTATTTTTTAATAAAAAATCTATAAACTCATTTATTGAATTTTTTAACAAATTATCGTTTATTTTTTTTTCATATTCTTTATCATCAATAATTTTTTTTAAATCTTTTCCCAATCTAATTTTATTATTGTAAGAATACTTTTCGTGTAATGACAATATAAAAGACTCTATGCTAGGAAAACTTAATAACAATAATCCATTTTGTTCATCAGTATCATTTTGTGAATTAGTTAATTTATTTAATAATTTTTCAACTATACAAGGCCTATTATTTCCAGGATCTCGATCAAAAATAAAATAAACTGGATTATTTATTGTATCAAGATTTAAATTAATAGCAAAGTCTTTAAAAATGTAATCAAAAAAATCATCTATATTTAATATGCTATTAATATTGTTTGTAGGTGTATTAATAAGTGTAATTTTAGAATATCTATCATATCCTTGCAGTTCTATTATTTCTTTAGCTCTTCTTTTTATTTTTTTAATTGAATAACCTAAATAATGATGGAATATATTTTCTAATATTTCAAATTCAGTTTTTTCACCCTCTACAAAGATTATTACATTCCCGATTCTCTTTCTTTTATTTATCTTCATAATTTATAATCTGGCAGTGATCCAAATTTTCCACTTAAATACATTTTTTCCAAATTCTGAGCTTCTCTAGGATTTTCATCGGAGAATCGTTCGATAAAGGATCCTAAATTAGGATCAAAAGTAACTGTATATATTTGATCAGGTCTTAATAATTTATTATTTAATAAATTAGTCGAGTGTGAAGTAAATATTACCTGACTATCTTTTGAATTAATAAAAAAATATTTAATAATTAATTCTTCTAATCTATTATGAAATCCACTACTAAATTCATCTATTAACAATAAACTTTTATGTTGGCAACAATACAAAACAGATGGAATCATATTCACAAGAGTTTGATTTCCTAAAGACTCTAGGTCTAGTGGCAAATTCAAATTCATATCATTTCTTTGAAAGAAGATTATTGGCTGCTCTGCCTTAACTCTATAAGATTTAACATGTCCATCAAAATCATTAATTTCGCTTATTTTATCTTCTTTACTTTTAGAAATTTTAAACCCTATATTTAACGAATTGAATGTAGAATTTATTTCGTTTATTACATTTTGATCAACATCTTGTATAATATGAGAAACGTTATTATATGAATGAGCTATTTTATTGCTTGCATCCACATAAACCGAATGATGTAAAAAATCCATAAGTTTTGTAATTATTGGCATTGAAACAAAAAAATCTGAAAAATAACATTTTTTTAATAGCAATACTTTGCTTGAAAATAATTTATTCATGATTTTAGTTGTTTGATTATTGATATTGACTTTAGCATTTTGTAGATCTCTTTCAATAATCTTTTTTTCATTTATAATTAAATTTTCACTTGTAATATCCCCTGCTTTATTTACCTCAAATAAATATACAATTTTTTTATTATCTATTAAAAAATGGTACTCTAAATGTATATTTTTTTTATGACAAAATAAGCAAGCATCAAAAGCTCCCATAACAAATTTGTCTCTAAAAAGCATATCTAACAACGTTCTATCTTCTACATTTAATGTTGATTTACCACTTGCATTTGGCCCGATAATTAACGCACCTTTTAAAATTCCTTCATTAACATTAGTATTTTGCAAAATTTGATACTTTAAAGATTCTAAATCAAAAATAGTTTTATTTTTAAAGCTTCTAAAATTTTCTAATATGACCTTAGTCAGCATAATTAACTCCTCCTATAATATATGCTAAAAAGAAAAAAAATTACATTATTTTTATTTTTTTTTACAACAAAACACATTTTTAGATTCTTAAATGTAAAAAATTTACATTTCTTTATTTAATAATAAATTATAATAAATTAAAAGTCAAGAAATTTATGCCATTTTTTATTTAATTAAACATATAAAGTTGTTTATAAAAAATTTCAAGAGTTATAAATAATGATTAAAAGCCAAAAGTTGTCACACTATTTTATAAAAATGACTAAAAATATTAAACATTATTATTCATATTTAAAATTTTATTCTGTATTTTATTTAACTTTTATTTTTCTTATTTTATGCACCAATTTTATATAAAAATTAAAATTTCTATTTTGATTAAATATTTTTATTTCAATAATTTTCGATATGCGAACAAAAACAAAATTCGATAAAAATCTTCTAGGATTAAGAAGTTTATAAAAACTAGAGAATTTTATTTTTCTATTTGATAAAACTTAATTTTTATACAATATCTAATAGAGTAATATCTAATATATTATCAAATTTTATAACTTTTTCATTTATTTTAATAAAACCGTCTATGATATCTACTATAGATTTACCTTTAATTTTTTTGTTATATCCATCTTCGAAAAAGACAACCTCAACCAAATCGTTCTTTTTTAAATTTTTAATCACACTAGAAATTTCTAGGATTTTTTCTTCTTGTATATCACCTTTTAAACTTCTTTCGTGTTCATATTCTTTTAATCTCAATGCTTCTTGCAATCCTTTTAAAGCATCAAATGGGGCAAACTGTTTTGCTCTATCAGCTCTTGACATTTTAGTTCTCTCCACTTTTATGCCCTCCTATAGTTCTGTTTCTTTCCCGTTGTGTTGCTTTTTCTTCTAAATCAAGTCCTTTTAATATTGTATTTTTTCCATATTTTTCTTGTAATGCTAAAATGCTTTCAACTAACCTTTTCTCTTTCTTTATCTGTTCATAATCAGTAAACATATCATACTGCTCATTATCAACTGTTAGTAAATCAGAAAACTCATATCCTATTTGCCTTATCGGTCTATTTTTATCAACAATTTCGCCATATAGTTTTAACGCAAATGGTTCAATTACAGAATAAAGGTTAGAAGTCACATTCATTCTTTTAGATCCTTTTGCACATTCATTACGCTTATCACCATATCCAATATATATTTTTAATAATTGAGTAACATAATGTTGCTTATATAAATTATGGCACCCTGCCTGTATCATTTCCTTTAATATTAACTGTGCTTCTTTGTAATTGTAATTGCACGGCAAAATTTGACTAGAACTCATAGACTTTGATTTTCTTTTATAATT
>CALWRN010000063.1 GCA_944383975.1 uncultured Clostridia bacterium
CATTAATATCAATACGATTTACAGAGGCTGAAGCATATCCAACTATAGATCCTATGTTTATAGATGGTTTTTCTTGTTCTTCTTTTCCTTCAATACGGATTGAATTTCTTGTGCTTATAGTAGAGTCATTTATGTAAGTAGTAGAAGCTGTGCCTGTGAATGAGAACTGTGCCTTTGTCTCTCCAATAACAACACCAACATTAGCATTATTAACTTTTACAGCTCCATTATAGTTTGATGTTTTAAGATCATTTTTATTTAATTTAACATAATCTAGACCATCATCAACTATTTCAAAATTAATTGAATTTAATTCTGATAATTTTACTGCTCCTCCATTATTAGACCCAATAATACCACCAGCAACCAAGTTTCCTATGCTTAAGTTTGTATTATTTTGTTGATCTACATACAAACCACCTTCAACAGTTGAATTTTGTCCATCAAAATTTAGTGATGGTGAATCTTTTTGTCCAATAAGCAATCCTGAATATAGATTTTGAATGTTAGAATCTCCATTAATAAGGAAATTCAATTTAATATTTATAGTCTTCTCTTCAAATGTTCCTAAGACTCCAAGACCTTCAACTTTTCCGATATATCCACCAAGATATAATCCACCATCTGTTGCTGTTTGAGTTACATTACCTAACAATATGTTTGTATCAAGTATTTCACCAGCATTTGACTTAGAAATTAAATCTGTGATTGTCAATCTTAAATCTTGAGCATTTTCACCAATTTGAGTCTTCCCAAAATAACCACCAACATAATAATTTTTAGCACTTGAATTATTTAAAGAAATTAAATCACTTAATAACTCAAGTTTAATTCCTTCAACCTGCATTATTGAGATTGAACTATTTTGAATTAACTCTCCAGCAATTAACCCTGCATAAATTTCTTCTTTGTCATTTAATCCATTCAATTGCAATAATGTAAAACTATTTTGAGAGGTTTTTAAAGTCAAATTAGTTATAGAAGAACTTGTTATGCTTGGTGCTACAACTCCTATTTTTATATTTTCTCCTGTGGTCTTTGTTCCATCTACCATTATTGGAGCTTGAATATCTAAAGTTACATTAGATACATTTATTTCAGTTGCTGCACTCTTAATCAATAAACCAGCATTTCCCTGTCCATCATCTGTAAGATTAATTACACCATTTTCACCTGTATAGGTTATTGTTAAATCTTCTATAGAGAACCCTGTTCCTACACTTGTTATGAAATTGTTTTCTGCAATAATCTTTACATCTTCTTTAGTATTTTCATCTTTATAACCTTGTCCTATAATACGTCCAGAAAAACCACTTATAGAAGGTATTTCTACACCATACTCTTCTTCTATTGCTTTTAAATTTATGTCTTTATATATATTTTCAGCATTTTCACTTTCAAGTCCTCTTACAACTACTGTATAATTTGCACCACCAGAAAGCATTGCAAACACTTCCGCAGCATTGTAATAATCAAGATAAATAAAATCAGTAGTTCTTTGATATTTTATACTTGGGAATAGTTCGTCAGATGGATGCGTCCAGTTTGCTGTCGCCCAAGCACCAGAATTTAAGAAACCTTCTTGAGTATAAGAGTGACCAGATTCAGCACTATTATATAGACTTGGTGAAGCAATCGCATAAAGATATTCTTGTGTTACACTTTCGTTTTCACTATTTACCATTTGTGCACTATAACCATCAAAGACATTTAAAGTGATTTCAAAACCATTTGCTAAATAGTTTTGATAATAACCTATAGAAGGAATATTAACTTGTACAAGGTCTCCACCATCTCCTGTGCTATCAGAACCTTCTGTATCACTTCCTGCCCCAGCAGTATTTCCGCTAGCTTCTTCTTTTGCTTGCATAAATGTTAAATACATTGAATAATTGTTTCCACTAACAACTGAAGAATCTGAATTAATAAAATCTCCAACCATAGAATTTACTTTATAATTGATTGATGCATTTCCTGCAGCTAAAACATTTCCATATTCTTTAGTTAAATAATTATAAGTTGTGAAATAATTGAATGCATTAACAGCAAGAAGAGAAACTCTGCTTCCTTCCCCTTTAATTGCACCAATTAAACCACCTGCACGACCAATTTCATTATTTAAGTTTACTCTGACATCGCCTGTTGCATAGGCTTCATTTATAAAATACCTTGTGTAAGATGGTTGAGCAGCTAAATCAGTATCAGCTTGATATGATTTTGCATCTACCAAATCCATAATACCAACAAGTCCACCGGCATATCTTGCAGTTGGAGATGTTGCATTTAATTTTGAATAAGAAATTTCAAGTTTTCCACTTCCTACATAACCGGCAATTCCACCAATAGCTTCTTGACTGTATTCACCATCTGTGGTGCTGAACAAGTCAAGAATACCTCTTTCCATTTGAGTGTTGCCCATATAGAAATTAGACATATTGTTTTCAATTTCATTTTGTGTGTTTTCACTATGAACAGAGAATACTCTGCTTAAAGTTCCAAAGGCTTGACCTACAACACCACCTGCAAAATATTTAGTTGCAATAATGTGAGAAGAATTGCTTGAACTACTTCCATCTATAGTAATACCAGCATCTCTTACATGTGTTTGATAGCCTGTTAAACCAAATATACCACCTGCAACTTGTGCTTGTATATTTACTATACCAGAAACTCTTATGTTATTTATTGAATAAGTGTCTGATTGATTTATGTTAAATTCTGTGCTTTCAACAACATAATTATCAACAAAACCAATAGCTGCACCAGCATAAGAGTAATTTTGCATATTCTTTATTGTAAGTGAATTTATTGAAGTGCTATAGTTTAAATCATTTTTAAGCCCTGTTCTAAATGGTGCAAGACCTACAGATGTAAGATAATCACTATCTGTTGAATATGAATATCTATCTGCTGTTACTGTTGGTGAGCTTATAGTGATATTTTTAATAATATTATTTCCAAATGTTAAACCAGCAAGTCCACCGGCAAAATTCAAACCAGTTACAGAAGAGTTTTCATTAAATATTAAATCTATATTAACTATTGTTGAATCTTTAATATAACCAGCAAGTCCACCTACCATAACAACATCACCAGCTATAACTTGATTTAAAGTTATATCTAAGTTAGTTATTATTGGAGTTGAGCCTTTTCTGCTTTCAATTGAAGAGAATAAACCAAATGAAACTCTTGAAGTATCTGAAGTTATAGAAATTCCAGAAATTTCAAAACCATTTCCATATATAATTCCTGCAAAAGACTTCATAGTAGAAGGTAATACTACAGAATTATCACTAGAAATAAGTTTAGATAAGTCAATATCGTCTACCAAACGATAAGTTCCCCAAATCATTTCATCATCAAAATATGCATTAACATATGATGAAGTAGATGTTCCTGTAACCTCAATGAAATCTTGATAATCAGCAACTAATATAGGGTTTGATTTTGTTCCTAAAGAAGTGTTGATCTCAAGTCCTGTTTCCAAGAATTGTAAAGTTGAGTAAGGAAGAATATATTTTCCTTGTTCATTTTCTCCAACAATTCCGTCATAATCAGAATTATCATCTAAATAATGAGTATATCTATGAGAGTGTGAAATATTATTTGTTTCAATTAATGTTATGCTTGTCTTTGTTTTGCCTTCACTATCAGCGCCAACATTTTCTTTTCTCCATATACCATCATTTTCACCATCAGCAATTGCAAATCCATAGAAGTTTGATATATCTGATGGGTTTGTAACCATCAATGCACCTGTTCCGAATTGTGATTCAGTTGTTGTATCATTTGTATCTTCAAAAGATTCATATGCTTTATTAAAGAAATAACAATTTGTATATGTGCCTTCTGCAAGCAAGTTTCCTTCATTATCAACACCAGAGAAGTTCATTTGAGTGAATTTAGAATTTGTAATTTGTGATGCTGAATAACAATTTTCAAGCACACCTCTATTTATATATACAAAACCAGAAGCGAGATAAACTCTGCTTGTATCTGTTGAATTAGATATAAGTATATTTGAATAAGAATCTTTAACATTACCATTGTTAGTGTATATAAATCCAACAACATATCCTAATGTTGATTTAATTGAAGAACCTTCTTTTGCATAAACAGAGCGTTCTGCAACTGTGTTAGGAGTATCAACACCTTCAACATAACTTGTAATAATTGAACTGCTGTTGCTTCCAGCAAATCCTGAAGTATAGAAGTCTGTTGATTGTGACTTGTTATCCATGTCAAGTTGTTTTACAAAAGATGAAGCAATTGCCCCTGCATTTGATAAAACAAATCCTGCCATATTTCCTTGTCCAACAATATTAAATGTTCCTAATTTTAATGTTGAGGCATAAGTATATCCAATTGGAGAGCCATTCTCTAATTTTTCACTATCTATGATTGTGATTGAATCGCCACCAACTCTTGAATTTGTTATGCTTCCTTGATTTGTTAAAACAAAACCAGCAATATTAGATGTCCATTTAGAATTTTGAGTTAAATATACTTCCTCTGTAGTGTTTCTTCCATTTATATATTTAACATTAATTCCTGTAGGATTATTGTGTAATAAGCAAGAATCAACCATAAGTACATCGCCCATTTCTCTTTCTTCTGAATAGAATGCAACGACTTCACTATTTGTGATTGTTCCTCTGTTTGTAATTGCAATACCTGCAATATTAATTGAGGTATATCTAGAAATATCAATTGTAAGTTGTCCACCATTATATAAGTTTACTCTTACATTCTTTAATACTGTGCTGTCTGCAACTGTATTGAATAAAGCAAGATTTAATGTATTGCTTTCTGGTTCTACATTAAAGCTCTTAATAAATATTGTATAACCATTTCCATCTAAACTTCTAATCATAGAAGAATCAAATGGAGTAAAGTTTTCAAGAACGATATCGTTTGTTAAGATATAATCATTTTGACTGATTTCATCATAATTTGCAGGGTTTAAGTTCTTAAATTGTGAAGCATTTGAAATTGTTAAAGGTAAATCAGGGTCAGAGTAAGCCTCTACTGTAACTGTGAAGTGTGTTCTATATTCTGAAGTTAATCCACCTGCAGAAATATATGTTTTAAGAACAAGTTCTACTGTCGCACCCATTGTTTTACCAACAACTACAACATCGTCCCCGCTTTGTATAAACTCAATAGGACTGTTTTCTACAACTGAAGCATCATTAACATGAACAAGTTCATTACCATTTATAACATAATAGAGTCTATCCACTAAGGTTTGAGCTACTGGCTCTTTAGTGTTTTCATCATAAACATAGTTTATTAAATAATTTGAATTTTTTGCATCTTGTTCATTTGCTGGATAATATAATTTTGTTGCAAAACTATTTCTTGCAGCCATCAATTCACTAACAACATTACTGCTTTCTTCGTCACTTGCATCATAATTATATTCTTCAGGTATTAAATTATAATTTACATCAAAAGTTTTTGGAACGCCAAGCCATACCTCTATATGATTGTCATCTGAATTTGCTATTTCAACATTATTTGTATCAACTTTAAAATCAACTAATACTACAGTGGCAGTTGTAACTTTAGATTCAACAATTCCGTTTAAATCTCTATTAACAGTTGCTTGAACATAGAATGTATCGTTTGCTGATTCTGCTACACCTGCAAGAACACTTGCTGATAATGTTGCAGTATAGGTCTTAGTTCCTTTAATCTCATCAATTATGCCTTCGCTTAAAGAAGAAATATTAATTCCCCTTACATCATCACCGACAACAATAGGAGATTCTACAGTTTGGTCAGCAAGAACAGTTATTTCCACTTCAGCAGAAGAGCCTTTTGCTAAATATGCTGTATCTTTTCCATCAACTGTAATAATTGGTTCTTTAAGATAACTGATTGAAAGATAGTAATTTACAAAAGTTATTTCATTTCCTTCACTTTCGTTAAATCTAATTGTAAATTTGATTGTGCTATCACTATTAACTGTTGAATTAATCCATAATTTGAAATAGATTACACCTGATTCCTTCTCGTCTGCAGTTGGTGTAAATCTTAATGCAGAACCAACTGTTTGAACATTAGAATCTGTAGCTCTTGCAAATCTATCAGTTCTTCCATTATAAGGTTTAACAAGTTCAATATTTACTGCGTTTGAAACTGTTGCGCCACTATATGAAATATCCATGTAGTCATAATATGCAAAAGATGGGTTTATATTAATTTGTAAAATTGAGCTGTTTCCAGGTGCTAAAACACCAGTTTTTGATCCTGTTTCATGAACAGTTACATATTCATTTCCCTCTTTTGAATAGTAAGAGTTTGTTATTCTTATGTTGCTTACATCAACATTTGTAAAGTTTTGTTTTGTTATAGTAAGGTCAAAACTTCCATTAGTTGTTCCGTCCCTGCTATCGTTTCCACTCTTGCTTATGAATGAAACATTAAATACAAAGTCGTCTGATATTCTGTTTTTATAGCTGTTATTTACTGCAAAGTTGACATCGTAAATAAATGTATAAACACCATTTTCTGGATTTAAAGGATTTGATACTAATGAAACTCTTGCATCTAAGATATAGTTAGCAGTTCCTTCATCTTTTGGAAGAAGATAACTATATAAACTATCTTGTCTTAAGATTGATAATTCTTCATCATTATATCTAACTTGTGGAATTATATAATCGTCTTTATCTGTAGTTTCTATTTGAACTCTAACTGTTCCATTTGTTGAAGGAGTTATTGGAAGATTATTTCCAGATATTTCAAATGTAATTACACCATCAACAGGGATAATGTTAAAGTTTCTTGCAAATGTTTTATTAATTGCATTTTGATATTCTTCTGATTTGAAAATCTTTTCACTTTCACTATCATCATCGCCTACAGTTTGATTTTCAAAAACAACTGCAGATAAATTAACTTTTGTTTCAACAGATGTGTCATTGGCTGTAAATTTAAATACTTCGTTACTAATTTTCTGATAACTAATCAATGTTTGATTGCTTTCTGTATTTCCTGAAAGCGTAATTGTCATATTAATATTATCATTTTCAACCAAGTCAAATCTTTGAGCAGTATTTCCAAGAATTACTGAAGTTTTTTCAAAGTTTACAATATAATCTCTTGTCTTTGTTTTTTGTAAATATGATAAAGAATCATTCTCTACAACATTTGTATAACCAGATACATCAGTCCAAGAAACAACAATGTCAGACATTGCATAAATTACTTTTACATATATTTCTTTATTTATGCTTACGTCTTGCTTAGAAGATAAAGTCAATATAACATCACCAGTTCTATTTACAACTATATCACTTCCAACAATTTTTAAAATGCTTGAAGAAGATGAAGATATAATAATATTTCTGCTGATATTATCTTGTCCAACAAGTTCTGCTAAACTTATTGTATTTAACTCATTTATATCATTTTGTTCAGAAGTTGTTAAATCATTAGGATTATCTTTTAATTTATAATTAAATAATATTCCTTGATTACCACTAACACCAATAGCCTTATAATATCCATTTGTGAATGTGGTATCAGTTGTTTGTATGCTATAACCTGAAACATCGCTTACTTTTTCATCTTGATATAAATCTTTTAAGTGAGCTTTTCCATTATTTACATAACTTAAGAAACCAGTTTCGCCCTCTTCAACATAATTATCATTGATCATTACATCATCTGGTAAATATAATGTTGTATAGACATTCACTGCATAATAACCAATGTATGAATTTGTAATTTTTACCTTTTCATTTTCATTTACATAACCGAAATATGGATTACCTTCGTTTAAAACTGAGAATGAATAGTCAATTTTTGTAACATCTGGGGTTGTATCATCAACAGCACCAGCAAAGTTTCCTGTTTGAGCGCTTGATGCATAACCAATTAAAACGCTTCCACTATCGCTTGAGATATTATAATCATAAACATATGATCTTTCTATAGTTGAACCATTAAGAATTTTACCTACAAGTCCACCTACAGTATAACCTGTAAATGTATTTGCAATATACTTATCATCTTCTGTTGTAGAATTTCTGTTTGCAAGTTTGTAAAATTCAACTACAGCCCCTCTAATAATTCCGGCATTTTGTCCTGCAATTCCACCTACGAATGTATCGTTATATGGAACATCTATTGTAAGTCCAAGAACACGAGAATTTTCAATTAAAGAGTTGTTGATTCCAGCAATTCCACCTACATTTGGAACATTTCCATTAGTTATAGTAAGTGTGCTTGAATAAATATCATCAACATCAACTGTAACATTAGAGATTGTTCCTTCGTTGTTACCAACTACGAAGCCTGCGTTATTTGTAACATTTCCAGAGAATGTAATATTTCTTATAGTCGCACCTTGTGCAAGAAGGTCTGTGAAGTTGTAACCATTTAATTTAACTGTAACATCACTGCTATAGCCTTGAAGACCACCACTAAATGTCATTCTATAGTTTTCATTGCCTAAAGAAGCCCCTGTCAAATCAATACTATTCATTACTGTATAATATAGATCTGATTTCATTCCTACAAATCCGCTTGCATCATAAATTCTATAAGCATGTTCAAAACTTCTTCCGTCAGCTACTGTTACCTTGATTTTTAAGAGAACATCAGCAAAACTTATATTTTTTTCACTATCAGCACTTGTTATTGATTTAAAATAACCCTCTTCAACAAGATATTCATACCATGTTTGTTGAGTTGAAACATCTTTGATTGTGCCTAAAGCTGTAACTGAAATTGAACTGCTTTTTTCTTTGTCGTTATCTAAATAATAGTATTTTATAGCATTATTGTAAATTGCATCTTCAGGTAAAACATAAATGTAGCCAATCATTCCTTCATTTATCATTGAAGGCAAGTTAACTGCCAATGTATTTGCAGAATAATTGCTTGATACACTTACAAAATCAGTTGTATATCCACCATTTTCATCAGTAACAATATATGCCATATTGTTATTCTTTGCATTTGTTGGTGAAGTTTGAAGCAACATATAATAAGGATCTTTTGTTCCAACCTCAAAATATATTCCATCATCATCGCTATTTTCCCAAATAACACTTTCTATTCTTTGTGCATTTTTAATAGTGATAGAAATTGGAGTATAAATATCAGTTACAACCTTTCCTGCTTCATTTTTTAATATATAGTGAACTAGCAAATCATCGTAAAAGGCATGGTCACTCATAGTTGTAAGAGCCACCACATCAAAGCTTAATGAATTTGAAGTTCTTGAAATATTTGTTATTGAATAGCGTCCATTTTCCCATGTTATGCTATTTCCACTTATAGTTTGTTCTCCCATAACAGGATTTCCATTAGAATCACTTCTAAGTGAAACAAACTCAAAGTTAGACATATCATAATATGTAACTTGGCTATTGCTAAAGTTAATAGTAATTCTTTTTGTTGTTTCATCTTGATCTCTTGTTGCAACTGTATCGTTTGCATAAAGAGAAACTTGTTTATTTGCATTTGGAGTTATATTTAATCCATCTGGACCAACATAACTTTCAATTAAGATAATTCTTATTAATGTTACATTTCCATTATCATCAACATTATCTACACCTTTTCCAGTGAAAGATAAAACTGCATATGTAAATCCAACACTCTTTGTTATAATATTTGAGTTATTGTTTGAGAAATTTGCAACTCCACTTATTTGTTCAACATTTTCTCTAGATTTATTGATAATTTCTGCTACACCAGCAGGACTATTAATTAAGTTTTTATATTCTTGCAACTCAAGTCCAGATTGAGAATAATCATAATAAGAAACAGATAATTTTGCTACAGCATTTTGGCTTCCAACTAAATTATAAGAATAAATAACAGGTGTTGTTGATCCATTCTTTAGCATCAATCTTGAAACACTGTTAGAAGCATTGTCGTATAATACTTCTCCTGTTGTAGAATAAATGATATTTGAATAATCTCTATCGGTAACTGAGTTTGAAACATTTTTTGTATCTTCTAATACACCAACATTTTTAAGTGGTAAGAAGATATCAATATTAAATTTATCGCTTATCAATCCATTTTCATGTGCTATTTGATAAGAATCTAAAGAAGTTACACCATAGCTTGTATTTTTTAAAGTTAAAACAATGTCAAATGTAACAGAATCTTCGTCGTTTGAAACTTTCTGAGGAGCAGAAATGTCAACATGTTGACTATTGTTAATGATATATAATCCCTCTACACTTGTTTGTCCTTTAAGTGTAAATGTTTTTCTTATTGTAACTCCAGTTTGAACACTGCTGTCAACTCTAAAATCAGCATCTTCAAATACAAAATCATTAATTGAAACACTTCTTACAAGTTTTACATTAAATGATGTAGATACTTCATTATTATCTTCACTTGTAAAAGTTAAAGAAATTCCGCTATAAGATTGAACTTTTAAAGTGCTAGATGCTTTAATATAAATTTTATTTACATTTGGCAAATTATTTTCGGTTGTAACATAATCACCACTAGCAGGGTCTTCAACTAATGGAATTTGTGTCCAGATATTGCCATTTAATGTATCTCTATACCAAATTTCAACAGGACAGCCTTCTGCAATAGCCTCACCTGCACTCTCTCTATGAACTGAAATTGAATATCTGTTTGTTGCACCAATAACAGTTGTTGGTGTTATTGAAACATTAAATTCTTTACCTTTTTCAGAAGTCCCTGCATAATCAGTATATATTGTTTGCTCACTGCCTTCAATATTTCCTGCATTACCAGTAGATATTACAATTCCATTTACTTTTTCTCTTAAACTAATGTTAATTGGACAAGTAGCAAGAGAATTAATTGAATAATCGTAATTTGTATATCCAATTTCAAAATATATGATATAATCTCCGTTAATATTTACCTTATCTTTATTTGCGTAAACTTTAAATAAAGGTCTGTCATTATATTGAGCATATCTAACAACGGTAACATCTGTTGTTTCAACACCCGCTTTTGTTGTTACAACAGGAGTAATGTCCAATTCTCCAGCATAATTAACACTGATAAATCCTTCATAGAAATCATCTGTAGGAACATTTGGAACAATAGTATAACTTTGATTTGAATCTATTTCTTGAAATTCACTATTTTCGCTATAAGACCATTCAAAAGAAACATCTGATTCAATTTGACTAACTACAGGTAAAGTAATTAAAGTTGAAATTCCATTTTCTGTAGTTGCTTTAAGAATAATTGAATCTTGTAGATATTCATTAGTTATAGTCAATAAATTTCCATCAATACTTGCACCAGTCATTTCTTGAGTGTCATTTTCAAATGTCCAAGTAATTGTTCTTCTACTATTTTGAGATGGTTGGAATTCAATTAAATTATTTTCAATTAAAGTATTCGTCATTCCTCTAATTGCAAAGTTTTTCTTCTTTGTTACTTCTTCAGTCTTTTGAGTCATTGAAGTAACTTCACTATAAACATCAACTGTTATAGTTTTATATGCATTGCCTTGGTTTGTTCTAACAACAACTTCAGCATATCCTTCTTTAAGACCTGTAATTGTAATTAGTGTCTTTCCAGAAGTTGTTGGCTCGGTTGATAATTTTACAATATTTTCATAACCATTAGCACTAACAGAAATAGAGGTGTCACTTGCATTAGAAACCTCAGCAGTTACTGTTTCATAACCACCGTCAACATCTCCAGAATATAATTCTATCTCCACACTTTGTTGTGATAGAGTAAGCACAGGTTTTTCACTTCCACAAGCTGATAAAATAGAAGCACCTACTAAAAGAAATATACTTAAAAGTCCGACGAAAAACTTTTTCATTTTACCTCCTTGTTTAATATCTGTAATTTCAAGATATTTAAACATAAACCATCAAATTTCAACTATCGTTTTTTTGTTTTACAACAAGAATTGAAAATATTTTTTGCCTTAAGAAATTAAAAAACCTCCAAAAACTTTAAGTAATGCTTTGCAGGTAATGTTTCATTTGTTTTATTTGTTTAAAGAAGAATTTTTAGTTTTACTTAAGCCAATAACATTAGAAATCAGATTAATAAAGCAACACAATTCTTGTATAGAAAGATTATACATTTTTAATATTAAAAATGTCAAATAAAATAGATATATTAAATATTATAAATAATAAATACTTTTCTTGTATTTTTTAATATTGAAATAAATTAAAACATTTTAAAATTTATTTTTTTAAACATATTTATTTATTTTTTAATTAATTTTTGATTAATTTATGTTTTTTTGATATAATCATAAAGAAATTAAAAGGAAAAACAAAATGCAAAGAATTTTGAGTGCCTTAAGAAAAGCATGCGAAGAATACAACCTTATTGAAGATGGAGATAAAATTGCTGTTGGCTTATCAGGTGGAAAGGATAGCTTAACACTTCTTTATGCCCTTAGCCTATATCAAAAATATTTTGACAAAAAGTTTTCTTTAGAAGCAATAGCTGTTGACTTAAGTGGTGGGAAAAACGACTATTCTGAGATAAAAAAGTTTTGTGATAAGATAAATGTAAACCTTACAATTGTTCCATCAAATATTTTTGAAGTTGTTTTTGATATTAGAAAAGAAAAAAATCCATGTTCATTATGTGCAAATATGCGCCGTGGAGCCTTAAACAGCACGGCAAAATCTTTAGGTTGCAATAAAGTGGCTCTCGGTCATCACAAAGATGATATGATTGAAACATTTTTAATATCTTTATTCTTTGAAGGAAGATTGTCAACTTTCAAACCAAAATCCTATCTTACAAATACAGGGCTTTATGTAATCAGACCTTTGATTTATTGCGATGAAAAAGAAATAGTAAGAGTAAGCAAAGATTTTCCTATTCTTTTTAATATCTGCCCTGCAGATAAACATACAGAAAGAGAAAATGCAAAGGGTATTTTAAATGAATTGAATACATTATACCCTGACAGCAAAGAAAAAATTTTTAATGCAATAATTCATAAAGAAAGATATAATTTATACGATAAAATATAATAAAATAATAAAATAAAAATTATTAAAAAAAATAATAATTAACTAAAAAATTATAAAAAATAGCAAAAAAAATCAATTTTTATTATATTTTTCTTTATTTTTTATTAAATTAATTAAATATTTTATTATAATTTGACAAAATTTAATTACAATTTTACAATCTATTTTAAAGGAGATTTTTATATGGTAACGTTGGTTATTTTAGATGGATTTGGTCTTAGAAAAGAAAAGTTTGGAAATGCGATAGCAGCTGCTGGAACACCCAACCTTGATAAGCTTAAAGACAGATATGCATATGGTCAACTTGAGGCAAGTGGAACCTATGTTGGACTTCCAAAAGGACAAATGGGAAATAGTGAAGTTGGACACCTTACATTAGGTGCAGGAAGAGTAATTCTTCAAGACTTAATGAAAATAGATGATGAAATAAAAAGTGGTCGTTTTTTTGAAAACAAGAATTTGATTAAAGCAATTAATCATGCAAAAGAAAACAATTCATCTTTACATATAATGGGCTTATTATCAGATGGAGGTGTTCATTCTCATATCAGACACCTTTTTGCTATACTTGACATGGCAAAAAAATATAATCTTTCTAAAGTCTATATCCATGCCTTTCTTGATGGAAGAGACACTCTTTACAACAGCGGAATCTCATATCTAAAAAAACTTGAAGATTATATTAAAGATACACCTTTCAAGATTGCTTCAATTTCTGGAAGAATTTATGCAATGGATAGAGAACAAAGATATGAAAGACTTGAAAAAGCATATAAAGTAATTGTTGATGGAGATAACTATCAAAATTTATCTGCAATTGATGCAATACAAAAAAGCTATAATGAAGGTATATATGATGAATTTGTGATTCCTACCCTTCTTATAAAAGATGGAACCATTAAAGACAATGATTCAGTTATTTTCTATAATTATCGCTCTGATCGTGCAAGAGAAATCACTTTTGCTTTAACAGATGACAAGTTTGATAAATTTAAAACCACAAAATTCAAAAATCTTTTATTTTCTCCTATGGAAGAATATTCTTCAGAATTTAAAAACTTAAACGTCCTATACCCTCCTGAACAAATCACTGACAATCTCTCTGCAATTATTTCAGAACATGGACTTAAACAATTTCACATAGCAGAAACTACTAAATATGCCCATGTTACATTCTTCTTTAACGGAGGAATAGAAAAACCATACAAAGGTGAAGAAAGAAAACTTATTGAAAGTATTGATACACAAGATTTTTCTTACTACCCTAAAATGAGAGCAATTGAAATCACAGAAGCAACTCTTGACGCAATTGCATCAGCTAAATATGATTTTATATTAGTCAATTATTCAAATCCGGATATGATAGGACATACAGGAAATTTTGAATCCACTAAAGATGCAATTAAATGCGTAGAAAAACAAGCTTATGCTCTTGCCCTTGCAACAATAATGGCTGGTGGAGATTGCATCATTACTGCTGATCATGGAAACGCAGAATATATGATTGATGATAAAGGAAATAAGGTTACATCTCATACTTCAAATCCGGTCCCTGTTTATATCATAAGTGAAAAAAATAAAAAAATTAAGATTAAAAAAGGCAAGTCTATTGCAAACGTTGCCCCAACTGTTTTAAAACTTTTAAATATAGATATTCCTAAAACAATGGAAGAACCTTTATTTTAAAAATATATTTAAATACAATTAAAATTAAAAAATACTTAAGTATATTTTTAAAATTTACAAAAATTTAAAGAAAAATTAAAAAAAACAAGCATTTTTGCTTGTTTTTTATTGTTTTTACTAAAATTATTCTTTTTATATATAATTTATTAATTCACTATCCTCATCAATTTGATCTTCTTTTTGCAACTTTTCCAGTCTGTTATATATTTTAAGAAGTTTAGGTCTTATATATCTCTGAACAAGCATTGGCATAATATGCAATAAGGCATTCAACAAAAATATTGGCAATGACATTGTAAAGAAAAATTGTTTAGGCAAGATTATCAAAACCAAGATTCCAGATATTGCAGATAATAAATGTAAAGTTTCTGCTATACAAGTTTCAGTCAAAAATTTAAAAATATATTGTGGGTTATTAGGTTCTTTGCATTTATTTTTTGCAAAACCTCCAAGTTTTCCCAATTCTGGAATTACATCTTTCCATTTTTTTATTTTTAATTTTAAATATATATTTTTCTCTCTTGGAGAAATTTTATATATTCTCCTAAAAGGATTAAACCACTTTTCTGGAACAATTCTTGTAGTAATAGTTATTAAAGTTGATGATACACCACATATTAAAATTGCAATAAAAAGCCATAGCAACATAGTTTCTATTGAAACATCAATAGATTGCACATAAAATATGTTTCCGGTAATCAAGACTATCAAAAAAATTAATATAATTGATAAATATAATTTCATTCTTAACCTAAAATTATTTTAACATCATAATTAAAAAAAATCAAACAATAATTTTTGTTTTTTGATATTTATAATTTTAATGTTTAAGAATATAAGTATAGATTAATATAGATAAATATTAATTTTTCTATATCATGAATTAAATACAACTCAATTTTACCACTTACAAAAGTAACTGATAGCAATAAAAAACGATAGACCTTTGTCTATCGTTTTTTGGTGGCCTACCCGGGATTCGAACCCGGGACCCCTTGATTAAAAGTCAAGTGCTCTACCGACTGAGCTAGTAGACCAAAAATATTAAACAAAAACTTATATTAAAATAAAATATTGAGGGAGAGAAATTTGTTTTCCAATGAAAACATATAAGTTTTTGTTTGGCTGGGGTGGCAGGATTTGAACCTACGAATGCAAGAATCAAAATCTTGTGCCTTACCACTTGGCGACACCCCAATATTGTCGCTTATTTCCCCTACTATGGCTGGGGTGGTAGGATTCGAACCTACGCAATGTTGGAATCAGAATCCAATGCCTTACCACTTGGCGACACCCCATCAATTTTAGGAATGTTTTATGGGGTGATCTAAGGGGGTCGAACCCTTGACCTCCAGAGCCACAATCTGGCGTTCTGCCAACTGAACTAAGACCACCATAGTTTTTTTGGTGCTCCCAGAAGGATTCGAACCTTCGACCTCTGCCTTAGAAGGGCATTGCTCTATCCAGCTGAGCTATGGAAGCCCATATGGAGCAGGTGAAGGGAATCGGACCCTCGCAACCAGCTTGGAAGGCTAGTGTTCTACCACTGAACTACACCTGCACATATTGACTATAGCAGTATAACATACCAAGGGTATAAAGTCAAGAATTTTAACAAAATTCATAAAAGAATTTTATTTTTTATACTTCCTTGTCATAAATGTAATTTCAGTGATATTTTTATAGTTATAGATATTGCTCACTCTTTTATTGATTTTTTATTGAATAATCAATTTCACAACTATATTATAGCAAAAATTTTTTTCTAAATTCAAAATTTTTGTTATTTTTTACTCGTTTTTTTTATTTTTTTAGTTATATATTCTAAAACATTTTTCTTTGAATTTTCTTGAATTGGTAATATTTCTATATTTTCAAAGTTTTCACCTTTAAAAACTATAGCTGTGCATTTATAATTATTTGTAACTGCGCTTATTGCCCTACTTGCAAATTGCTTTGCAAACTCAATTTCTTTATTTGTTGGTTTACTTCCCCTTTGCAAATATCCAATAATACATCCTTTTATTTCTATTTTGGGGCATTTTTCTGCCAAATTTTTAATAAAAGTGCTTAATTTTATAATATTTTCTTTAATTATGATTGAAGAAGCCCTTCCTCTTCCATTTTGTCTTTTTACAATTTCGGCAATTTTATTGTAATCTATATCTGACTCAGCTTGAATTAAATAATCACATTTGATAATTTGATTAACGCTTTTTGCAATTTCCCCGCAATATCTTCCCATTACTTGAAATACACAGCATCTATCAAAAGCCTCCATTGTTGGCATAACTGAATTTATATAATCAACACATGCTGTTACAGCTGTATTAAAACCTTGACTATAATCACTAATTTCAACATCGTTGTCAATAGTTGAAGGAATAAAGACTGTTTTTATTCCATTTTCAGCAAGTTCGCATGCACCTTTATATGAGCCATTTCCTCCTAAAATAATAATGCAATCAAATCTTTTTGCATTTTCAAGGGCTTTTGCAAAGCCCTCTCTAGTTTTAAATTTAGGACATCTTGAACATTTTATAACGCTTCCTGCCTCATACATGTATTTGTGTGGTTTAAACTCTTTTAAAGGCAAAATATCATTATTTATCAACCCTTTGAAGCCTGCCCTGCTTGCATACATTTTTCTGCCAAACTTTTTATATAAACAGGCTAAAACCATATTCATTCCTGGCGCATCTCCACCACTTGTTAATACTAAAACCTTCATATATTCCTCAACTTATTTAACAACAACGTTTTCTTCTCCTAGTAAACCAATTAATTCATTTAATAAATAATTGTTTATGTCTACTTTTGCATTAAATGAAAAGGCTTGCTTTGTTGAAAGGCATTTTATTATGATTGATGATTGCCCTGGATAACTTGCAGCAATCTTTTTAACGCTATTGTAGATATCAATATTTTTAGTGTCAAATCTTAAATAAACCTTTTTATCTACAACTTGCTTTTCTTCAACCTTTTCCCATGGAATAACACTCTCTGCAACTACAATTGGAGATTTCCCATCTCTTATAGATATTCTTCCCCTTATAGTAACCATTTTATCTTCAACGGCAATATCCTTATATTTTGCATACACTTTGCTGAAAAGCATAACATCAAAAGTGCCATATATATCTTCAATGGTTAAAATAGCCATTGTCCCGGCTTTCATAATTTTTTTCACACTTGTTATTATTCCACCGCATGTCACTTGCATACCATCTTTTATCTGATCAACGCCATCGCCTATATCAACTCCTTCTTGTTGATATGAGCCTCCTTCTTCATCAGCAAACCCCTCATCTTCTTCAGATGAAGAAATCATATCAGATGTAAAATTAAATGAATCATATTTGTCTAAATAATCGTCCAATGGGTGTCCAGAAAGATAAATTCCAACATATTCTTTTTCAAATTTTAACAAAGATTCTTTATTATATTCCTTAATATTTGGATATTCTATAGTGCTTACTGCTTGAGTTTCTTGCTCAAATGTATCAAAGAAAGATATTTGCCCTGTTTCTCTTGATTTTCTATCAGAGCTTATCATATCCATATATGCAGGAAAAACATCCATTAATTGAGATCTATATTTACCAAAACAAGAAAAAGCTCCACTTAAAATCAAACTTTCCAAAGATTTTTTATTCAATGAGTTTGATGTAACTCTTCTTAATAAATCATCAAGGCTTTTAAATTCCCCATTTTTATTTCTTTCTGCAACTATAACGTCTATCAATCCTGTTCCAACATTTTTTAATGCTCCAAGTCCAAAACGAATTCCACCATTCTCAACTCTAAACTCAGTAACAGATTTATTTATGTCAGGAGGCAGAATTGCAAATCCTTCTTTTCTTGCGTAATTAGTGTATTTTTTTACAGCACTTGCATCGCTTATTCTATTATTTAAAACTGCTGTTAAATATTCAACTTCATAGTGTGCCTTTAAATAGCCTGTTTGATAAGCTACATAGGCATAAGCAGCAGCATGAGATTTATTAAAAGCATAACCTGCAAACTTAGCCATTTGTTCAAACACTTTTTCAGCGACTTTTTCATCATGACCTAATGCAAGAGCCCCCGCTATAGGTTTCAATTTACCCTCAGGATCTGTCCAGCCATATATAAACTTTTTCTTTTCAGGAGGAAGCTTCTCAGGTTTTTTCTTACTCATTATACGACGAACATTATCTGCTCCGCCTAAGCTAAATCCTGCCATAACCTGAAAGATTTTCATAACTTGCTCTTGATAGACAATACATCCATAGGTATTGCTTAAAATAGGAATTAAACATGGATCATCATATTCAATTTGTTCTGGATTTCTCTTTCCTTTTATAAATTTAGGTATAAAATCCATTGGCCCTGGTCGGTATAATGAAATACCGGCGATAATATCTTCAAGTGATGTTGGTTGTAAGTCTTTCATGAACTTCTTCATACCACCACTTTCAAGTTGAAACACAGCTTCTGTATTTCCAGAACTTATAAGTTCAAAAACTGCTGGATCATTATAATCCATTTTGGTAAAGTCTATATCTATGCCATAATCTTCCTTAATGTATTGAATAGCTTTATGTATATCAGTTAATGTTCTAAGCCCTAAAAAGTCCATTTTGAGAAGCCCTAGGTGCTCTAACTCAGTCATATCAAATTGAGTTATCTCATCATCTCCACTTTTAGCCATAGGAACATGGTCAAAAACTGGATCGGGTGCAATCAAAACACCCGCAGCATGCATAGAAACATTTCTTGGAACACCTTCAAGTTTTATTGCCATATCAACAATTCTTTGAATTTGCTCGTCATCTTCATACATTTTTACAAGCTCAGGTATAATAAACTTCTTGTCTTCTTCTTTTCCTGTTTTCCCAAAATAATATTTTAATACAGGTGGTTTCTTTAATGGTTTCCCAGGAATTTCTTTTGTAACCTTATCAACTTCAGAATAAGGAAATCTCAATACACGTGCAACATCTTTAATAGCATTCTTTGCTTGCATGTTACCAAATGTAACAATATTTGAAACATGGTCTGAACCATATCTTCTTTTTGCATATTCAATAACTTCTCCACGTCTATCCATGCAAAAGTCAACGTCAAAGTCAGGCATAGAAACACGTTCAGGGTTAATAAATCTATCAAAGAATAACTCATATTTCATAGGATCAACTTGAGTGATTCCTGTTGTATAGGCAACCAAGCTTCCTGCACCAGAACCTCTTCCAGGACCAACGGGAATATCATTTTGTCTTGCAAAGTTGATATAATCCCAAACAATTAAGAAGTATTCAACATATCCCAATTTATTAATCGTTGTAAGCTCCATTTCAAGTCTATCTTCATATTCTTTAGGAACTTCTTTATACTTTGTTCTAAGACCTTCCCAAGCCATTCTAGACAAAAATTCATAAGGAGTTTCTCCTGTGTCAGGTATGTATTTAGGAATAAAGTTGTCAGTCGCACCCAACTTATCTTCATCTGGAATATTTGGATTTCCCGATTCAGCAGCCTCTCTTAGAGATTTTGTTCTTATACTTATATTGCACTTATTTGCAATTTCTATTGTTCTATCCAATGCTTCTTGATATCCTGGAAGTGCCTCTTCCATTTCCTCATAGGTTTTTAGATAAAATTCTTTTGTTTGAAATTTCATTCTGTCTGGATCATCAATTGTTTTTCCCATCTGAACACACATCAAAACATCTTGTAACTCATGGTCCTCTTTATTTAAATAGTGAACGTCATTTGTGGCAACCATTGGGATATTTAATCTTTCACTCATTTCAGTGATGCCAAGAAGCACTTCTTTTTCTTCAGGAATATTATGATTTTGTATCTCTAAATAGAAATCATCACCAAAAACTTTTTTAAACCATAAAGCAAGTTTGTCAGCTTCGTCAAACTGTCTTTTCAAAATATATTGTGGAATATGTCCAGCAAGACAAGCTGAAAGACAAATAATTCCCTCACTATACTTTTCAAGAAGTTTATAATCTATTCTTGGTTTATAATACATACCTTCCAAAAAAGCATAAGAAGATAGCTTTAATAAGTTTTGATAACCGGTGTTATTTTTTGCAAGCAAAATTAAATGCCCTGTATCTTCACGATTGGAACGTGATTTCATATCATGACATATATAAAATTCCTCACCTATGATAGGTTTGATACCATTCATAACACAGGCCTCAAAAAACTTTATTGCACCATACATGTTTCCATGATCTGTGATTGCAACAGCCTTCCAACCTCTTTCTTTAACTATATCTACGAGTTTATTGATACGTGCAAGTCCGTCAAGCAAACTGAATTCTGTATGTAAATGTAAATGCACAAAATCTTTCATCTCTTTCCCCTTTATTTATCTTTAAGTATATCTGCTATTTTTAATATTCTTCTAAATCTATGATTTAAACCACTTTTTGTAAGTTTTATTGTAGATAATTTTAACAACTCATCCATACTTTCTTGTGGATTTGCAAGACGTAAGACTGCAACTTCCTGCAAATCTTCAGGTAAACTTTCAAGACCAATTTTGCTGTTAATATAATTTATTGCATGAATTTGTTTTAAACTGGCTTCAACCGTTTTGCTTATATTTGCATTAATACAGTTTACTTGGCGATTTACAGTGTTTCTAAGCCCTCTTTTCGCCATTTCATCTGAAAGTTCAAGTACACTTTGATTTGCCCCTACAAGTGCAAGCAAATCCTTGATAGCCTCACTGTCTTTTAAATATAAAACATAAATCTTTTTACGAGTTACCATTCTGCAATTAATATTAAAATAACTTATAACTTTACTAAGTCCTTCCAAAAATTCTCTTGAATGTGAAGAAAATTCCAAATGATAACCAGTTGTTGGAAGTTGTGAGCCAAGTTCACTTAATTTTATACTAGAAGTAGCACAGCCAACATAAGCACCCTTTAAAAAAGATTTTTTTGTCTCATCATCAGCAATAAGATTTTCATCTACACCATAAACTAAACTAAATTCGCCTGATTGCTCTATTAACCCACAATCCCTTAACACCTGCATTGAAATTCCAATAGGGAATTTAATTCTATAATAAGTTGTTTTATTTATAATGTAGTCATCAGATATTTCTAAGGTTAAATTTTCTCCATAAAGTTTTACAATTATTTTATTTAAATAATCAAAAATTTCTTTAAAATCAGTTACAATATCAACTCTTATTCCTTCACTATTCTTATTTATACTTCCACAAGCATGTAATAATCCCGACAAAAAAGATTGAGCACAATCTGCGTCCTCAATATCATTTTCTATAATTTCTAATTTACTATTCTTAGCAAAACTCACTCTCAGCCTCTTTTAGATGAAAATTTAGGAAGTTTATCAATATTTACAATTTGAGATAAAGGAAGCCCTAACCTGAAAATAGTGTTCATTGCGTTATTACATTCGCCTACTTTGTATGGTGAATGAGCATCAGAATTTACAATAAACTTTACACCCTCATTTGCCATAATTTCAAGCTCTTGATCAGTAAAATTTATTCTTTTCCCATTTAATTCTATTAAAGTTCCCTTCTCTTTTGCCATTTTAGCAACAGCAAGTGTATCTGTTGGGCAACCATAATTTAAGTGTGTAATGATGTCAATTGGATATTTATCAAGTGCTTTCAAAAAAGCTGTTGTATTTCTATTAAGTCTTTCTTGACTTGGTGCATAAGGAGAGCCGAAAAAGTTTGCCCACGCCAAATCTAGTGCATCTCTAGAAGATACCATTTTAACCATTGTATGATGTCCCATAAGCAAAATATCTAAAAATTCAAAATCTTGTTCATTGATATCAATTTGTCCATCGCAAGAAATTAAATTTGATTCTATTCCTAATAATATATCAACGCCTGTCACCTCTTTAGCATTTAATATATCTTCTTTAACATTAGGAATATCTTTTCTTCTAACTCCAAAATATTTATGATTAAAACCATGGTCAGTTATAGCAATTTGTTTTAATCCTTTATTTAAAGCAACTGAAGCATTTTCAAGAATGGTGCCTTTTCCATGCCCATTTCTTGAATATTTAGTATGTGTATGATAATCTCCCATTAAAACCATTTTAATTGCCTCCACAGTTTTTATATAAAAATTTAATATTAAAATAATAATATAGATAAAAAATCTTAACAATATTGATTATATAACATTTTGCAAAAAAGTCAAATAAAGATAGTCAAAAACATACTTTATAAAACAAAAAAGATTTTAATAATAATCATAAAAAAATGAAGAAAATTTCTTCATTTTTATTTTTTTATTTATTAAAATTCTCTGTTATCTCTATCTATGTCAAACTTATAGACTTCGTCAAGATTTATCTTTTTCTTTGTTTCTTCTTGATTTTCTTTTTGATTATTTTTATCTTTATTAATTGAAGAAGCTTCTTCTTTAGATTTTTCTTCTTTCTTTATTTCCAAATATATTTGACGAATTTTTTCTGGAACATTGTTTCTTATTAATCTTTTCAAAATCTTTTGTGCTTTTTCTAATTCCGTCCAATCTGTTGAACGACAATTTTCAATTTCATCAAAAATTTCTTTGAATTTCTTCTCAATTTTTCTTTCAAAATCAAAGCTTTTATTGAAGTCTGAATATAAGAATTGTGATATTACATTCAAATTTTCAGATATTAAACTTAAAGCATTATTTTTATCTTCAAAATATTCTTCAAATTCTGGTATGTTATAGTTTATAACTTCATCGATATTTATACCTTGTTCTTCCAGCTTTTTATTAAATTCCTTGAAAAGTTTTTTATAAGAACCATGATTAAAATAAAGGTTTAATGACTTATACATATATCTTGTATAATCATATGGTGTCATTCTTATATATTCAACGCGTTGTTGATCTTCATAAAATTCAGCAATTGATTGCTTTATTTTTTTATATTGTTTTATAGTAGGGTTCTTATACTCTTTGATTAATTTTGCAGCCTTTTCAACTCCCCATCTTACTTCATCTAAAGCTGATTCAATTTCTTTTCTTGAATCTTTTTTTGACATACGTTTCATTTACTCACTTCCTTACATCTATATTTTACTATATATCTTTAAAGATTACAAGACCTTTTATTTTAAATCTGAACTATCTAAAATAATAGTTACAGGACCGTCATTTAAAACATTAATTTTCATATCTGCTCCAAAAATTCCTGTTTGTGTTGTTATTTCTTCATTTTTAAACAATTCTTTTGCTTTTAAATATAAATTATTTGCTCTGTCAGGTTTTTCTGCGGTTATAAAACTTGGTCTATTTCCATGTCTACAATCCGCATATAATGTAAATTGACTTACAAGTAAAATCTCTCCATTAACTTCCTTAATACTTAAATTCATTTTTCCATTGTTATCTTCAAAAATTCTAAGTTTAGAAATTTTATTGACTAACTTTTCAACATCTTCTTCTTTGTCGCCGCTTCCAACTCCCCAAAAAACAACAAATCCTTTTCCTATTTTTGAAATTAACTTTCCATCAACAGATAAATCTGCATTAATAACTCTTTGTACTACTGCTCTCATTTATTTTTCCTTTTAAATTTTATATTATTTATATAATAAAAACATAAATATGTCAAATTTAATATAAAATTTTATAATTAAATAAAATTAAAATAAAAACAAAATAAAATAAAAAACATTAGGTTTAACTAATGTTTTTTATTGCTTGTTTTTTATTTGTTTAATTATTTTTTATTTCTTCATCAATATATTTCTTTTTTAATTCGTTATATTCTTCTTCAGAAATTTTATTTTCATTTTTTAATGCTTCAAGTTTTTTAAGTTTTTCTTCAAGTTTATCAGTGTCTGAAATTTCACTATCAGCGGTATCATTTGAATCAGCAACAACATTTTCTTGTTTATTTGTTGATGATGCTAAATCAATGAGAACTAATACATTAGCTGCAACAACACACAAGAAAACGATAACAGAGAATACTATTGATTCAGCAGTTCCACCACCAAAGAATGTATAAAATAAGAAAATTATTGAAATAAAGTTAAATACAATAGTTGTATAAATTGTTGCTTTTTTCTTATTAAACTTTTCTTCATTATTCCATGTATTTATACATACAGCATTTAAAACAAATGCGACTATAAATATCAAAACTTCAAATATTGTAAGAGCTAAAACACCACCAGCTCCAGAAGAAGCAAGTTCTCCACCCAATATTGCGAAAATTTGAATTAAACCAATAACAAGCATTAAACTAAAGATTCCAAGACCAACTGTCCCTAAAATAAATCCTGACAAAAGTAATTTTCTTTTCATAACAACTCCTTTTTTAGTTACTTTTTTATAACATATATTATTATAAAATGTCAAATAATAATACAAATAAACTTAATATAAATACAATAATTAATAAAAATTTTTATTAAAATATATATTTTTTAACCAATTAATAAAAATTTTTATTAAAATATATATTTTTTAACCAATTTATTTATTTTTTATTTATTTATGTTTATGAAAACAAAAAAATCGCTACTACACCGTAACGATTTTTTTATAATTAAATAAGTTCAACAACAGCCATTTCTGCAGCATCGCCTCTGCGTTGTCCCATTTTGATTACTCTTGTATATCCACCAGCTTGTCCAAGCTCTTTTATACGTGCAGCATATTTTGGAGCATAAACATTGAATATTTTTTCAAGTAATGGGTGATTGATACCATTTGTTCTTGCATCAAAGGCTTCAACAGATTCTTTTGGCTTTCTTTGTTCTTGTCTATCCATAAGATAAGACATAATTGCTCTGCGTGCTTGTAATTTCTTTGGACCATCATTAGAAACAGTCTTCTTTACTTTTACACCCTTTTCATCTTTAATTTCTTTAGAAACTTTTGCTATATCTTCATAAGAATTAATTGCAAGTGTTAAAAGTTTTTCTGCTTGACTTCTTACTGACTTTGCTCTAGCTACAGTTGTTTCAACTTTGCCATACCAAAGAAGATCTGAAACAAGTCCACGAAGCATTGAATTTTTCTCTTTACTTGGTCTTCCTAATTTTGCGTTAGCCATTATATTTCTCCTTTATAAAGTTTAATCTTCGTCCTTACGAAGAGAAAGTCCATAACTTTCAAGTTTTGCGATAACCTCATCAATAGATTTAATTCCAAGGTTCTTAACTTTAAGCATATCCCCTCTAGTTTTCTTAGTGAGGTCTTCAACAGTATTGATTCCTGCTCTCTTTAAGCAGTTGTATGAACGAACAGAAAGATCCATCTCTTCAATAGGAAGTTCCATTAACTTAACTTGTTTGTCTTCTTCTCTAGAAACTAAGATATCAGTATTTGCCATTTGTGCACAAAGTTCAACGAAGAGATTAACATGTTCCATAATAATCTTTCCAGCTAAAGAAACAATTTCTCTTGCTGATGTTGTTCCGTTTGTTTCTACTTCTAATGTTAATTTATCAAAATTAACGCTTTGTCCTACACGAGTGCTTTCAACATTGAAGTTAACTCTTTTAACAGGTGAGAAAAGTGAATCCATTGCAATGTAGTCAATATCATCAAATTTTTCTTTATTGATGTTGTTTGGAACATATCCTCTGCCATTTCCAATCATTAAATCTAAATCTAATACAGCACCTTCGTCCATTGTACAAATGTGAAGGTCAGGATTTAAAATTTCAACATCAGAATTAGCTTCAAAATCTTTTGCTGTTACTTCGCCCTCACCACTTTTTCTTAAATGTAAGTAAGTAACGAAATCACTGCTTGTATTGTGACATTTAACAGCAAGTGTCTTTAAGTTTAATATAATATCAACAACGTCTTCAGTAACACCTCTGATTGTAGAAAACTCATGAGGAACTCCTGCAATACGAACTGCAATTGGTGCAGAGCCAGGTAAAGATGAAAGAAGAGTTCTTCTCATAGCATTACCAAGTGTGATACCATACCCTTTTTCAAGTGGTTCAACCACAAATCTAGCAAATGCACCATTATCTGTTTCTTCACAAGTAATTTTAGGTCTTTCCATTTCCATAATAATATTCCTCCGTTATTCTATCTTGAATAGAATTCAACTATAAGTTGTTCTTTGATATCGGAATCAATATCTTCTCTCATAGGAAGTGCTAAAATTTTCCCAGAAAGAGTGTTTGTGTCAAATTCAAGCCATTTAGGCATAACAATTTTGCTTCCTTTTAAATCTTTGAAGAATTCATTGTTTTGCTTGTTCTCTTTGACTGCAATAACATCACCAACTTTAACACTATAAGAAGGAATATTTACTCTTTTTCCATTTACAGTGATAAGTCCATGGTTTACAATTTGACGTGCTTGTTTACGGCTTCTACCGATTCCCATTCTATAAACTACATTGTCAAGTCTTCTTTCAATGCTTATAAGCATTTGTTCACCAGTAGCACCTTCAACTTTGCTAGCTTTTTCATAATATTCTCTAAATTGTTTTTCAAGAATACCATACATTCTTTTAACTTTTTGTTTTTCACGTAATTGAGTGCCGTATTCTGAGAAGGCTACTCTTCTCTTTGAATTGCCATGTTGTCCAGGAATCTCTGGTCTTCTTTCCATAGCACATTTTTTAGTAGTGCATCTTTCACCTTTAAGGAAAAGTTTGCAACCTTCACGTCTGCATTGACGGCAGTCAGGTTCTATAGTTCTTGCCATTTAGCCTTTCTCCTTTTATACTCTTCTTACTTTAGGAGGTCTGCAACCGTTATGAGCGATTGGAGAAACATCCTTAATCATTGTAACATTGATATCACAGTTTTGTATTGAACGAATTGCAAGTTCTCTTCCAGAACCAGGTCCTTTTACAAATACTTCAACTGTTTTAATTCCATGTTCTTTTGCGACTTTTGCAGCGTCTTCAACACATGATTGAGCAGCGAATGGTGTGCTTTTCTTTGAACCTTTAAGTCCAAGTTTTCCTGATGAGCACCAAGAAATAACATTACCATCACAATCAGTAAAACTTACAATAGTGTTGTTGAAAGAAGTCTTAATATGAACTTGACCAGCACTTATGTTTTTGCTGACTCTTTTCTTTGTTGTTTTTTTATTTGTTGTTGTTTTTGTTGCCATTTATCTCTCCTTATTTACCTTTCTTAGAACTACCAGCGACAACTTTTCTTGGACCTTTTCTAGTTCTTGCATTATTTCTAGTATTTTGTCCTCTTACAGGAAGTCCTTTACGATGACGAACACCACGGTAGCAACCTATTTCAGTAAGTTTCTTTATATCCATGTCGACTTTTTTACGAAGTTCACCCTCAACAATAAGGTTATGTTCAATATAATTACGAAGTTTAGCAACTTGGTCATCAGTTAAGTCTTTAACTCTAATATCAGCACTGATTCCTGTTGCTTCACAAATTTTATTAGATGTAACTCTTCCTATACCATAGATATAAGTAAGTCCGAGTTCCAATCTTTTTTCTCTGGGTAAATCTACACCAGCAATTCTTGCCATTTAACTATCCTCCAATTTTTAATTTTAGCCTTGAACTTGTTTGTGTTTAGCACTCTTAGAGCAGATGACCATAACTTTACCATCTCTCTTAATAACTTTACACTTATCACAAATTGGCTTAACAGATGCTCTAACTTTCATTTTGTCTCCTTTTTAGACGCCCTTTTCTCTCCAAGTGATTCGTCCTTTGGTAAGGTCATAAGGGCTCATTTCAACTTTGACTTTATCTCCTTCTAGAACCTTAATATAATTTTTTCTAAGTTTTCCAGAAAGGTAGGTAATGATTTCATGACCATTAGATAGACGAACTCTAAAAGTAGTGTTTGGAAGAACTTCTACAACCACTCCTTCAAATTCAATTACATCTTCTTTAGACATGTTCACTCCTTTTTTTTGATAAAAATTTTCGTATTAAAGCGTTGACTCTTTCGTTTTTATCTAAAACTTGGTCTTCGCTTAAAGCTTCACTACCATATAATTTGATATGTTTAAAGCTCTTTTTCTTAGGCTTAACGGTTTTAAGCCTTTTACCATCTGATAAATAAGCGTATTTATCATCAAGTTTGACAATAACGAATAATTGTCCTTTTTCTTTTCCAGCAATAGCCAGCACCACATTACCTATTTTCATAGTTTCCTCTTTTATAAGGTTAAAATTTCTATTCCGTTTTTTGTAACATGAACAGTATTTTCATAATGTGCTGAAGGCTTGCCATCTCTAGTAACAACTCCCCAGCCATCTTCTATAAGCCAAACCTCTTTTCTTCCCATGTTAATCATAGGTTCAATAGCAAGGCAGGCATTATCTGTTACGATTGGTCCGTCAGTAACTTTTCCATAATTTGGAACATTAGGTGGTTCATGCATCTTCTTTCCTATGCCATGACCAACAAGTTCTCGGACAACCGAATAACCATTTTTTTCGGCATATTTTTGAATAGCGTTAGAAAGTTCACCTAATCTATGACCGACTTGTAAGTGCTTGATACCTTCAAAAAAGCATTGTTTAGTAACTTCAATAAGTCTTGCTTTTTCTTCAGAAATCTTGCCAACAGGGAATGTTCTTGCAGCATCACCATTATAGCCTTTATAATTTACTACAAGGTCAACACTGATTATATCCCCTTCTTTTAAAATACAATCGTAACTTGGTATTCCATGAACAACCATGTCATTCACAGATGCACATATTGTTGCAGGAAATCCCTCATAGCCTTTGCAGGCAGGGATAGCACCACTATCAATTATAAACTTTTCAACCAAAATGTCAAGTTCTTTCGTTGAAATCCCCGGTTTAATAAGGGTTTCACAATAGTTTAAAGCATCACGAGTAATTTCGCATGCTTTTTTAACTAAAACAATTTCAGCAGGAGTTAAATTATTCAATTTTTCGCCTCCAAATTTTTTAGAAAAGTTTTTACTATTTCAAAAGTTTCTTCTGGTTTTCCATCATTTGAAACTTTAAATAGTTTATCACTGTAGAAGTTTATGAGTGGTGCAGTATTCTCATCATAAACTTCCAGACGATGTCTTATAGTATCAGGTTTATCGTCATCGCGCTGAATGAGTTTTGTGGAACATTTACTGCAAATTTCATCTTTATTATCAAATATGCTATAAATTTCTCCACAGTTTGGACAAGTTCTTCTTGCTGATAGTCTGTTTATAATTGTCTCTTTAGAAAGTTCAACAAGAATAACAGTGTCTATTGAAGATATATTTTGAAGTGCTTTTGCTTGAGCAATTGTTCTAGGAAATCCATCAAGAATAAATCCTTTTTGGCAATCAGGTTTGTTTATTCTCTCTTTAACAATTTCTACGGTTACTTCATCTGGCACTAAAGCACCACTTTCCATAATTTGTTTTACCTTTCTTGCAAGAGGAGTATTTTCTTTAACTATGGCTCTAAATAAATCTCCAGTTGAAATTTGAGGTAAGTCAAACTCTGATGTGATTTTTTTTGCTAAAGTTCCTTTTCCACTACCTGGTGCACCTAAAAGAATTATTTTCATAAAATCTCCTTTAAATATACCTTCAATTTTGTGCTTAATGAATTTTATTTTTATAAATTCTGCAGTAATTTATTAAAAATATTTCATCAAACACTACTCTTTCAATAGGGAATTTCTTCCCTATTGCTAAAGCCTGTGTTATTTTAAATCTAAATTAATAGATGTTTTCTGAATTATTTTTCCTTATCAACTCAAAAATCCCTTGTGATTTCTCACAAACATTTGAGCAGAAAGTTGTTTTTCAAGTTCTAGAGCAACTGAAACAACAATCATAAGTCCTGTAGCACTAAATGCGTTGATTAATATTGATGCCCCTGAAACATCTCCAATTGCTTTGAATGCAAGTGAAGGAATAAGTGCAATAACTGCTAAGAAGATTGCACCAAATAATGTAACTCTATTTGAAATTTTTCCTAAATATTCAGCAGTTGGTTTTCCTGCACGAATTCCAGGAATAAATCCTCCTTGTTGTTGAATTCTTTTACTTACATCATCAGGATTGAATGATATCTTTGAATAGAAGAATGCAAATACAAGAATTAAAAGTGCTGTAAGCACAATATAGAGCCATGAGTTTGTTCCAAGCCAATCACTATACCAAGTAACATCTGGCCAGAAGACAGAGATTATAAGTTGTGGGAATGTAATAAGTGCACTGGCGAATATGATAGGCATAACTCCAGTTGCATTTATTCTTATAGGAATATAATTGCTCTGACCTCCATATACTTTTCTTCCTTTTATTTGTTTTGCATATTGAACTTGAACTCTTCTTTCACCACCATCCATAAAGACAATGAGAGCGAAGATTGCAACAACAGCAACAATAAATAATACTAAATACCAAATATATGTTATGTCAACTGTGCAGTATTCTATAATTGCAGAAATGCTTGTTCCTGCAGAAGAAAGAATACCAACGAAGATAAGTAAACTTGTTCCATTTCCTATTCCAAGGTCTGTAATTCTCTCTCCAATCCAAACAGTAAACATTGCACCAGCAACCATTGTTATAACAACACCACAACCTACAAGCCAAACAGGAATTCCTGAAAGGTTTGCATCAATGCTTGATGAATAAGCTACAACAATACCAACTGCTTGAGCAATTGCTAAAACGAGTGCCGCAATACGAGTGTATAATTGAATTTTTCTTCTTCCATCTTCACCACTTTTTGACAATCTTTCAAGAGAAGGAATTGCAACAGTGAGAAGCTGTATAACGATGGAAGCAGTGATGTAAGGTGAAACACCCAGTGCAAGAACTGAACAGTTTTGCAATGCACCACCACTGACCATATTCATTAGTTCAAAGAAACCAAACCCTGTGCTGTTTGCGAATATAGCATCAGTTGAGAAACCTACGCAAGGAATCCAGCAACCAACTCTATAAACGAATAGCAAAAGAAGGGTTATTAAAATTTTGTTTCTTATTTCTTTCACTTTAAATGCGTCAATAATCGTTCTAAACATTATAACTCCTCTACTTTACCGCCAACTTTTTCAATTTTTTCTCTAGCTTGTTTTGTGATTTTATTACACTTAACAGTTATAGGTTTTGTGATTTCTCCATTTCCTAAAACCTTAAGTCCATATTCAGAACGTTTGCCAATAAATCTTGTTTCATAAAGAAGTTCTTGATCAACAACTGCGTTTGCTTCAAAAGCTTCTAAATCTCCAACATTTACACATGCATATCTTTTTGCAAAGTTTTTATTGTTAAATCCACGAATTGGGACTTTTCTGATCATTGGGATATTTCCACCCTCAAATCCAGGTCTTACTCCACCACCACTACGAGCATTTTGACCTTTGTGGCCTTTTCCACTAGTTTTACCTATTCCACTGCCAATACCTCTACCAACTCTAACTTTTTTAGTTGTAGCACCTTGAGCAGGTTTCATGTTTTCAAGTTTCATGTCGGCCTCCTTATTTTACTTCTTCTACTTTTACAAGATGAGCCACGTGGTGAAGGCTTCCTCTTATAGATTCATTATCTGGGAGAATCTTTGATTGGTTAAGTTTTTTAAGTCCAAGAGCTTCAATAATCTTTGCTTGTTTTGCGTTATAACCAATGCAACTTCTAACCCATGTAACTTTAAGCATTTTTTCTTTATTTGCCATGTCGTCCTCCCTTAGATTTCCTCTACGCTTTTGCCACGACGTCTAGCAATTTCTTCTTTTGTCTTAAGACTAAGAAGACCAGCCATTGTAGCTTTTACGCAGTTAATTTTATTTGAAGAACCATGAGTTTTTGTAACAATATTTTTAATTCCTGCAAGTTCAATAACTGCACGTGCAGAACCACCAGCGATAACACCAGTACCTTCTTTAGCAGGCAATAATAAAATTTTTGTTGCTGAGAATTTACCAATATTTTCATGTGGGATTGTTCCGTTAACGATAGGAACAACTTTAACATTTCTTTTAGCGATAGTTGTTGCTTTTTCAATTGCAGAGCTTACGTCTTTGCTCTTACCGATTCCAAGACCAACTCTACCCTTTCCATCACCAACTACAACAAGAGCTGAGAAACGAAGAGTTCTTCCACCTTTAACAACCTTTGTTACACGTCTTACAGAAACTACACGCTTATCAAATTCGCTTGCTTCTTTCTTTGGAGCTCTTTCTTTTCTTTCACCTTTAACTTTAGAAGAGAAGTTTTTCTTTCCTTTAGGTGCTGTATTTTCAGAAGCAGTATTTTCTACAGTGATTTGTTCGTTTTCTGCCATGATTTCCTCCTAAAATTTAAGTCCAGCTTCTCTGGCTCCATCAGCCAAAGCCTGAACACGACCGATATAGATATATCCACCTCTGTCAAATACAACTTCAGTTATATTCTTTTCAAGAGCACGTTTAGCGATTGTTTCACCAACAAGTTTAGCTTGTTCAGATTTGCTCTTTCCATTGAGTTGTCCTTTAACATCACTGTCTAATGTAGAACAAGATACAAGAGTTACCCCTTTTACGTCATCAATGATTTGAGCATAAATTTGACTTAAACTTCTGTAAACTGAAAGACGAGGTCTTTCACTTGTTCCAGAAACCTTTGTTCTAACTCTTTTATGACGAACAAGTCTTTCTTTATTTTTATCACTTTTGTTAATCATCTGAGTATCTCCTATTTCTTGCCTTTACCGGCTGCTTTTCCGACTTTTCTAATAACTACTTGGTCAGCATATCTTACACCATAACCATGATATGGTTCAACTGGTCTGATATCTTTAATATTTGAAGCAAACTGACCAACTTTTTGTCTATCAATTCCAGATACAACAATATCTGTAGCTGTTGGACAAGTAACTTGAATATCACTTGGAATTTCAACTTCAACTTGGTGAGAGAATCCTAAGTTCATAACAAGTTTATTTCCACTAACACTGGCTTTGTAACCTACACCAGAAATTTGTAATGCTTTTTTAAAGCCATCATGAACACCAACAACCATATTGTGTGCAAGTGCTCTATAAAGTCCATGTTTAGCATTTGATGATGGAGTTTCTTTTGCGATTTCAAAAGAAATGTTTTGCCCATCAACATTAACTTTGATAACAGCATCAACATTTTGAGTTAAAGTTCCTTTAGGTCCACTAACTGTAAGAACGCCATTTTCAAATTTAGCAGTTACGCCAGCAGGCATAACAATTAATTCTTTACCTATTCTAGACATGTTTCCTCCTTACCATACATAAGCGAGAACTTCGCCCCCTACACCAAGTTTTCTTGCTTCTTTATCAGTAACAATACCCTTGTTTGTAGAGATAATAGCGATTCCAAGTCCGCTTATAACTTTTGGAAGTTTATCTTTTTGTGCGTAAATACGAAGACCAGGTTTAGAAATTCTTTTAAGTCCTTGTATAACGCTGTCGCCAGTTTCGTCATACTTTAAAGTAATAACGATATTCTTGTGATTGCCATCACTTGTTTCTTCATAAGATGCGATATAACCTTCGTCAAGAAGGATTTTAGCGATAGCTCTTTTTTCGTTTGATGCAGGAACACTTACATTGTCATGCTTAACTTGAAGTGCATTACGAATTCTTGTAAGCATATCTGCGATTGGATCTGTAACTAACATTATTCTTCCTCCTTAATTACCAGCTTGACTTTCTAACACCAGGAATTTCACCTTTGTTAGCAAGTTCACGGAAGCAAACTCTGCAAATTCCATATTTTTTAAGAACTGCGTGAGGTCTTCCACATAATGAGCATCTTGTATACTCGCGAGTTTTATACTTTTGTGTTCTTTTTTGTTTTTCAACTAATGCTTTTCTTGCCATAACTTTAACTCCTATTTAGCAAAAGGCAATCCGAGTGCCTTAAGTAAAGCTTTTGCTTCTTCGTTGGTCTTAGCGGTAGTTACAAAAGTAATATCAAAACCTCTAATTTTTTCGACTTTTTCATATACGATTTCTGGGAAAATAAGTTGTTCTTTTATTCCCATAGAATAATTTCCTTTGCCATCAAATGACTTATCAGAAATTCCTCTAAAGTCTCTCACTTTTGGAAGAGCGATTGCTGTAAGTCTATCAAAGAATTCATACATTCTTTCTCCTCTAAGTGTAACTTTAGCACCAATTTTTTGTCCTTCTCTTAAACCGAAGTTTGAAATTGATTTCTTTGCTGTTGTAACAACAGGCTTTTGTCCTGAAATAACAGCAAGTTCTTCAACAGCGATATTAAAACTTTTTGAATTTCCTTTAACTTCGCCAAGTCCCATGTTAAGAACAATTTTAACAAGTTTTGGAACTTCATTTACATTTTTATATCCAAATTCTTTAATAAGAGCAGGAACAACTTCTTTTTTATATTTTTCTAAAATTCTATTTTGTTCTTTAGCCATTATTTACTCCTATTTAGTTTCCTTTTTTGCTGTCGACTTTTTTGCTGTTGTTTTCTTTTCTGCTGAAGCAGCTGTTTTTGCTTCTGCAGTCTTTTTAGTAGTTGTTTTCTTTGGTTCAGCCTTAGCTTCGCCTTCTACTTTTTTAGTAGTTGTTGTTTTTTTAGTTGTTGTTTTTGTTTCTGCAGATTTCTTTGCAGTTGTTGAAGAAGTTTTCTTTGCAGTTGTTTTTGCTGAAGCTTTAGCTTCTTTTACTTCTTCTTTCTTTTCTTCAACTTTTTCAGTGCCAGCAACTTTTAATTTTGCATTCTTAAGTTCTGACGCTTTGATTGTCTTCTTTGCTTCTTTCTTTGTTTGTTTTACAAACTCTTTATCTAAAGATGCACCACATTTTTTGCAAGTACGAACTTTCTTTCCGTCTATTTCACTGTGTGCAACTCTTGTTGCTTTTCCACAAACTGGACAAACAACGAGAACATTTGAAGCATCAATTGGAGCAGGTCTTTTGAAGATTCCGCCCTTATCTTGTTGAGACTTTGGTTTTTGGTGCTTAGAAACAATGTTAACATTTTCAACAAGCACTTTATTTGTATCTGCATAAACAGCAGTTACTTTTCCACTTTTACCTTTATCTTTACCAGCAATAACTAAAACGTTATCACCTGTTTTAACTGTCATCTTCATGGTATGCTCCTTTTATATAACGTCTGGTGCAAGAGATATTATCTTCATATATCCCTTATCACGAAGCTCTCTAGCAATAGGTCCAAAAACACGAGTTCCTTTTGGTTGTTTTTGATTATCAATAATAACAGCTGCATTATCATCAAATCTGATATGAGAACCATCAGGTCTTCTTAAACCTTTTGAAGAACGAACAATAACAGCTTTAACAACATCACCTTTCTTAACAGTTCCACCAGGAATGGCTTTTTTAACAGAGGCAACAATAACGTCACCAATGTTTCCACTTCTTCTAAATGAACCACCAAGAACTCTGATACACATAATCTCTTTTGCGCCTGTGTTATCTGCAACTTTTAATCTTGTTTGTGGTTGAATCATATTCGTTCCTCCTATTACTTAGCTTTTTCAATGATTTCTACAACTCTGAAATACTTGTCTTTACTAAGTGGACGAGTTTCCATTATGCGAACTGTATCTCCAATTCCGCATTCATTGTTTTCATCATGAACTTTGAAAGTTTTCGACTTTTGAACAACTTTTTTATAGATTGGGCTTTTAACTCTGGAAACGATTTTAACTACAACAGTTTTATCCATTTTACCAGCGCTAACAACTTCGCCAATACGAGTAATTCTTGCATTTCTACTTGTTTCCATCGTTGCCTCCCTTTTCTTCTAATTCTTTTTCTCTTAAGACTGTTTTAACTCTTGCTATATCCTTTTTAACATTATGAATTGCCATAGGGTTTGCAAGAGAACGAGTAGCGTGAGAGAAACGGAGATTAAATAATTCACTATTAAGTTCTTTAAGTTTTGCATTTAATTCAGCAACAGATAGATATTTAATTTCATTAGTTTTCATCTTTCACACCACCTTTTGCTTCTTCTTTCTTTATAAATTTAACTTTGCATGGAAGTTTATGTCCAGCAAGTCTAAGTGCTTCTTTAGCTGTAGCTTCGCTTACACCTTCAATTTCAAAAAGCACTCTTCCAGGTTTAACAACTGCAACCCAGAATTCAGGAGAACCTTTACCAGAACCCATACGAGTTTCAGCAGGTTTCTTAGTTACAGGCTTGTCAGGGAAAATTTTAATCCAAACCTTACCATCACGCTTTGTATATCTTGTTAAAGCTATACGAGCAGCTTCAATTTGGTTTGACTTAATCCAGCATGGTTCAGTAGCAATAATACCATAAGAACCATAAGCAAGAGTATTACCTCTTGTGGCTTTTCCTGTCATTCTGCCTCTCATAACTTTTCTTCTTTTAACTCTTTTAGGCATTAACATTATTCTTGTCCTCCTTTTTTATCAGACGACTTGTTGCCAAGAATTTCACCTTTGTAAATCCAGCACTTAACACCGATTTTACCAATCATTGTATAAGCAGCTGATTCACCATAGTCAATATCTGCTCTAAGAGTATGAAGTGGAACAGAACCTCTAAATTGTTTTTCAGTTTGTGATTTTTCATTTGCTTTTAAAAGAACACCACTAACTTGAACCTTACAACCTTTAGCACCTGCTTTCATAACTCTTTCAATAGCCTGTTTTAAAGCTCTTTTAGCAGCAACACGTTTTTCAAGTTGCAATGCAATGCTTTCAGCAACGAGTTGAGCGTCAAGATCTGGTTTTTTAATTTCTTTTACATTTACAAGTAAAAGTTTAACAGGTCTAGAGATTTTTGCGATTTCTTTCTTTATTGCTTCAATTCCAGCACCCTTAGTTCCGATAATCATACCAGGTTTTGCTGTGAAGATATTTACAACAAGTTTGCCCTCTGTTCTTTCTATTGTAATTTTAGAAATTGAGCATGTTTTATATTTTTTGTTTAAAAAGTTTTTAATATCTTGATCTTCTTTAAGGTTTGCTGCAAATGTTTTCTTATCAGCATACCAAGTAGAATTCCAATCCTTGTTGATACCAATTCTAAGTCCTATTGGACTAACCTTTTGTCCCATCTTAGCCTCCTACCACTTCATCAAGCACAATTGTGATGTGTGAAGTTTTTTTGAGTATTACATTACCAGAACCTTTTGCTCTAGCACTCATTCTTTTGAATTGAGGACCACTTGTAGCATAAGCTTCTTTAACATATAATGTTTCAGCGTTTTTACCCATATTGTTTTCAGCATTTGCAATAGCACTCTTAAGAACTTTAAGGCTTTCAAATGCACCTTTATCAGGCATATTTTCTAAAATAGCAACGGCTTCTTCAGCCTTCTTTCCTCTTACAAGGTCAAGAATATATGTTATTTTAGATGGGCTCATTCTTACATATTTAGCAACTGCGTAAGGATATTTTTTAGCCTCTGCGCGTTTTGCAGCTTTTTGTCTAATTCTTGTAGCCATTATTCACCTCTATTTTCCAGCCTTTGTTGCAACTGCTGCCGACTTTTTAGTATGTCCCTTGTAAGTTCTTGTTGGAGAGAATTCTCCAAGTTTATGACCTACCATCTCTGCTGTGCAGTAAACAGGGACATGTTTTTTACCGTTATGAACTGCGAATGTAAATCCTACGAAATCAGGATAGATAGTAGATGATCTTGACCAAGTTTTTATAGGTCTTTTAACCCCAGATGCTTGCATCTCGGCTACTTTCTTTAAAAGACTTGGATGAACATAAGGCTTTTTCTTTAATGATTTGCTCATAATCTTCTCTCCTAATTAATTCTCTTAACCATTAAGCGGTTAGATTTATTTTTTCTCTTTCTAGTCTTGTAACCAAGAGCAGGTTTGTTCCAAGGAGTAACTGGTCCAGGAAGACCAACAGGGCTCTTACCTTCACCACCACCATGTTTGTGGTCGTTAGGGTTCATAGCTACACCACGAACGGTAGGTCTAATTCCCATATGTCTTTTTCTACCAGCTTTACCAAGAGATACAAGCTCATGGTCTATATTTCCAACTGTTCCAATAGTTGCACGGCAAGTAAGTAATACTTTTCTCATTTCTCCACTTGGAAGACGAAGAGTTGCATATTTGCCTTCTTTTGCCATTAATTGAACTTCTGAACCTGCACTACGAGCAAGTTGTCCACCTTTCTTAGGTTGAAGTTCAATGTTGTGAACTAATGAACCAACAGGAATTTCTGAAAGTGGAAGAGTGTTGCCGACTTTAATTTCAACATTTTCTCCACTCATAACTATATCGCCATCTTTAAGACCAACAGGTGCTATAATATATCTTTTTTCACCATCAGCATAGTTTAAAAGTGCTATATAAGCAGTTCTGTTTGGGTCATATTCAATACCTACAACTTTTGCAGGGATATTGTCTTTGTTTCTTTTGAAATCAATTACACGATATTTTTGTCTGTTGCCACCACCTTGGTGTCTAACAGTAACTTTTCCTTGAGAATTTCTGCCAGAATTTTTATCTTTCTTAACAAGAAGTGATTTCTCAGGAGTTTTCTTTGTGATTTCTTCATAGGAAGAGGTTGTATAAAATCTTCTTCCAGCAGAAGTTGGTCTATGAATCTTAATTGCCATTTTATAACCTCCCTATTAAGATAAGCTGTCAAAGAACGCAATTGATTTAGAACTATCTTTCAAGATTACAATAGCTTTTTTGTAATCACTTGTCTTTCCAACTGTTCTTCCAGCCTTTGTATTTTGAGTTTTCTTTTGGCCTTTTACATTAACTACATTAACTTTTTCTACTTGAACTCCAAAAAGTTCTTCAACGGCCTTTTTAATTTCAATTTTACCAGCATTCTTTGCTACAACAAAAGTGTAGATTTTATTTTGAATGCCTGAATAACTTTTCTCAGTGAGAAGTGGTTTTATAATGATTTTATTTGCTTCCATTATTCTGCATACGCCTCCTCAATAGATTTTATAGCAGATTGAGTAAGAACAATGTTTTTGTTTGCAACAACTTCATAAACATTGAGATTATCAACCTCTTCAATGCTAAGGACTGGAAGGTTTGCAGTTGCTCTTTTGATGTTAGCATCATTAACATCATTAACAACTAAAACTGAACCGTTAAATTTGAAAGCGTCAACAAATGCCTTAGCTTCTTTTGTTTTTGGATTTTCAAATGCAAACTTATCAACAACAACAACTTCGTTTTGTGCGAGTTTTGTGCTGAGTGCACTTAATAGAGCATATCTCTTCTTTTGTTTATTAACTTTCTTAGAGAAATCTCTTGGCTTTGGAGCAAAAACAACTCCACCACCAGTCCATTGTGGACCTTTTGTAGAACCTTGTCTAGCTCTACCTGTTCCCTTTTGACGCCAAGGTTTCTTAGCGTGACCTCTAACTTCGCTTCTTGTAAGAGCTGATTTAGTTCCTTGTCTTTGATTTGCATTATAAGCAACAACGACTTCATGGATAAGAGGTTCATTATATTCCACTGCGAAAAGTTCGTCAGGGAGATTTACTTGGCCAACTTCTTTGGCCTGCATATTGTAAACTTTAACTTTTGCCATGTTTTACTCCTTTAGTTGCCTTTAACTGCTTCACGAATTGTTATAACTGAGCCTTTAGGACCAGGGATACAACCTTTTACGAGAAGAATGTTTCTTGAAGGGTCAACCTTAACAATTTCAAGATTTTGAATTGTAACTCTTTCAACACCATAGTGTCCAGGCATATGTTTGTTTTTGAACACTCTAGAAGGTGTAGAGTTCGCACTCATAGAGCCGACTTCTCTATGAACAGGTCCAGTTCCGTGAGTCATCTTTAATCTGCGTTGATTCCATCTTTGGATAACGCCAGTAAATCCACGACCACGAGTAGTGCCTGTTACATCTACTTTATCTCCCTCAGCGAAGATATCTGCTTTAACTTCTTGACCAAGAGAATAATCACTTGCATTTTCAAACTTAAGTTCCTTAACAATTCTATAAGATTCAACTCCGGCTTTTTTGAAAGCACCTGTCATAGGTTTGTTAACTCTTTGTGCTTTTTGTTTGTCAAATGCAACGACTACTGCATCATAACCATCTTTTTCGTTGTTTTTAATCTGAACAACTGGGCAAGGGCCAGCCTCAACAACAGTAACTGGGATAACCACGCCTTCAGGAGTGAAGACTTGAGTCATGCCAAGTTTCTTGCCTATTATTGCTTTTTTCATTTTTATGTCTTCCTCCTAATTATAACTTGATCTTTATATCAACACCAGCAGGCAAATCAATCTTCATAAGAGCGTCAACTGCCTTTGCAGATGGTGAATAAATATCTATAAGTCTTTTGTGAGTTCTTGACTCAAATTGTTCACGACTATCTTTGTATTTGTGTGGTGAACGAATAACTGTTACCACTTCTCTATCTGTTGGAAGTGGAATTGGCCCTGCAACCTTTGCACCGAACTTTTCAGCAGTATCAATGATTCTTTTGCAAGCTTCATCAATAAGACTGTGTTCAAAGGCCTTTAACTTAATTCTAATAACTTGTGTTGCCATTAATTAAAATACCTCCTGTAATAGCAATGCTAACCATCAACATTTACCCTTTTTATAACACACAAAAGCAAGATATCCGCAAAAGTTAATCATACGGAACACTTGCCCACGTGTATCACGCTGTAAGAGTTTAAAAAATGTGATTTAACGGTTAGTCGCCGTGGTCTAATGCCACGAACTTGTCCACATAAATTCTCTTTGATTGCCGGTAATCAAAGTAACCTTATGTTTCAACCCATAATTCACAGCAATAATATAATACCAAAGAAAAGGGAATAAGTCAAGAATTTTAACAAAGAATTTAAAATAATTTTTAAACAAAAAAGGGCACCCAAAATTAACTTTTGAGCACCTCTTTTAACTTTTAAAATTTAAAGCAATACAACACTATTATAATGTTATTTATTTTACATATATATATATTTATATATAGTATAACAAATAATAGCTGTATTTAAAATAAACATTATATTAGTTTTATACACTTACCTTTGTATAAACATAATATTCACCATCTTCAGCTTTTGTAAAATTGCTTTCATTGTTTAAATATGTGTTTGTATTATCAGGGTTATCAACAATACTCTTTAATACTTTTATTGTTCCTGCGTTTTCAACTAAATAACCACAAGCCATTTCATTTAATAATGATTTATAGACATTTGTATTTTCAATTATAACTTCAGATAAATTTATACATCCCAAAAAGGCCTCATTCTCTATTTGAAACTCGCCATCTTTTATAACAACTTTCTTTAAGTATTTATAATTTCTAAATGAAGTGGTGCTTACATTTGATTTTATTTCTATTTCTGTAACCAATTCCCCGTTTATAAACAATTTGTTACCCAACCCGTCTCCATACATTTCAGAATAATCAAACAAACTTCCACCAACAAAATTTATTGCCATAAATTTGTCAAGCGATCCTTGATAATAGAAATCTGTTGTTCCAGTAAAGTTAAATGATGGATTTAATCGTATTTCTTTAATTGTTTCAGGAATTATCATTGTCTCTGCAAATCTACCCCCAATAAAGTCTCCATCATGAACAATCGTATCAATAGCAATATCATCACCTTTAACAGCATAAAATGTTGAGTACACAATATTTCTATAATATATTGTATCGCCATCTTTTATATTAAACTTAAGCATAAATTGTTCAATATCATTAAAAGCATCCGAATCAAAGTCAAAATCATTGAGTTTTATCGTTTCCCATGATCCATTTTCCCCAACTTTATAATCAAATGAATATACCATATTAACCGGCAACATTGCAAAAGGTGAAATAGACATTAAACTAGAAATCTCGCCCTCTCCATTAATTTTAAAAGTACTTTCATAATTAGTTGGAAGAATTATTTTTGTTATATCATTCACGTTTGATATCTCTGGGGACATATTCATATTTCCATTTTCATCCACTGTTATAAATGGTATTGGGTTTTCGTTATCTTTTACATATACATATGCATTCGCTAAACGTAAAATAATATAAATCAATCCCTCAAGTGATAATCCATAGTTTTCATCATATAATGAATTTAACGAATCTGAATTTTGCATATCAATTTCATAATCTATTGGATAAACCAATAAAGAATATGATGAAGGGATTTCAGGACTAAATGTTGTTTCACCTTCATAAACATTATCATCAACTCTTTCAACAGCAGTAAATTCGTAATGCAAAGTTATATCGCTTGATGGCATTTCAAATGAAAAATCTTGAATATTAATATTAACTTCAGTGTTTGAATCATCAAAATAATAAAGTCTAGACAATTTATAAATTGTATCGTCGGTTATGGTTGGTGACACAAGAATAGTAATTTTTTCACTTTTACGAATTCTTGTATATTTAGAAACTTTTATACTTCCTCCCTCAACCACGTCTTCACTTACATTGATTTTATAAAAGTTAAACTTATAAACATAATAATCTTCTTCCATCTCTTTTATTGCATTTTCGGGATTGTTCAAAAAGTCATTGTTTTCGCTATTTGCATCAATACTCTTTAATACTTTTACTATTCTTGAATTTAAAATTAAATCTCCACAAGAATAAATATCCTTCAAATTGAGATATACTTCACTACTATTCAAAACAACTTCTTCCAACCCTAAGCAACTGAAGAACGCTCCATCTTCAATAGTTGTTATTGTGTCAGGAATTATAACTTTTTCAAGATCTTGGCAATTATCAAATGCATTTGCTGAAATGTTTGTAACTGAAAAATCATCACCTTCTATAAACAATTTTGAATTCATGCTTACTTTTATAGGAAAATCACTCTCAGTAGGAGAGCTCAATTTCTCATCTAATTCAGTCATTTGACTCATTATATTTTGAAAATTTATCTTATAACTTTTTTCTCCAAGTTGACAATCAAAAGAATCTATTACACCTGATACACACCAATATATAGGTCTATATAAAGAAGCAATCAAATCATTGTTATCCAAGTATTCTTGATATGTAATTTCACAATTCACATATTCTACCTTTGCAGGAAAATGCTTATTTATCTCTTCATTAGTTTGTCCTAATGTTGCTAAAAATTCTTCTATATTTTTAACAAAAACAGGTTCAGAATCTTTTAATGTTATATTTAAAAAGCCAACCATCAACATTTCTGCATTAATATTCCCTTGATCTGCAAGCGCAATAACTTCTTCTATATTTTCAAAAGTAAAACTATTTACAAATTCAATTGTCATAGGGAAATATTGTTCTTCTTCTCCATTGCCAAAACTTCCAAAAAACTCTTCTGCATCTTTAACAAAGACTTTTTCTTGTCCGTTCAATTCAACATAATAATATCCACCTAATATGTATGCTTGTCTAATTTGTCCAAAAGTTTTTTCTGTAATATAATTTTCAAATTCTTTGGCAGTTTTAAATGTTATACTATTAAATTTTATTCCATTGTCAATATATGAATATGATGAAGGAATGTCTATCGTTTTACTTGAACTATTTACACTCATTAAGGTATTATTTGCAAAAGTAAACTCATTATAAATCTTTAAAAATTTTGCTTCGTAATTTCCTTCCTTATCTCCATCAATTTGAAATGTATATGGGTTTTCATTGCTTATTTTTTCACCATTAAAAAGCCAACAATCAAAGATATACCCATCTACATCATTTGCAACAATTGTGACAGTTTCTCCTTCTTCATAATCGCCACCACCAACTAATGATGCATTATCAATTTTTGATGAAAGACTTATATTAACTTTTCCATCATCTCTAGGTATTAAGAAAAATAATAATAAAGCAGCCAAAAGGATTAAAACTATTGAACCCCCTATAAATATCCACTTTTTATTATCTCTTTCTGCTTTTTCTTTTACCATATTCTCCCCTCCTTTTATTTTTTATAATATTGTTTTATTTATTCACTTTCTATTATAACTCCAACTGTTTAATTGTCAAACAAATATCGCCATTGCTTTTTTAATAAGCCTTTTCTTTTATAAAAATAAAATTTGAATAGAATAAATTCTAACAATATATCCTTTAATATCCTTCTTAAATATACTTTATTGCCAATAAAAAACTAAAAATTTAATAAAAAATAAATTTAAATTGCGTAATTTTTATTTCTTATCCTTATTTTAAAAATAAAAAAGAGATTATAAAGTTATCAAATTATGACACTTCAAAAATCTCTCTTTTTATACTATACTTAAAACTTTATAACCTGTTCGCCATTCGTAATTGGTTGTCAATAAATAATGGACTTGATTTCCTATCAGTAAACTAAAATTTATTGTAGGAAGTTTATCGTATTCAGTATTGCTTAAAATTTTCAAAGCATTAAAGCATGCATCTGAAATTGGCAGAGAATTTGTTTTCTTACAAGCAGGACAAACTATCTCCCCTATCTCTAAGTTCAAATATTTTGCACCTAGTTTTCCACCACAAGATGAACAATTTTCTGTTATAAAGTTATACCCCATAGCCTTAAATATACTTATTAAAAATTTATCAATCACATTATATTTGCCAACTTCATCATAACATAAAGTTTTTAAAGCCTCTAGTATTTCAATAAATAATGCAGTGTTAGGCTCTGTGGCGACTTTACTAACAATATCTAAAATTGCACAAGCTTCATAATATCTTTCAATATTATTGGAAAGCATATAAAAATTATCTATAATGTCAACAGATGTTACTATACTATAATTTTTTCCTTCTTCAATAACAAAATCACCAAAGCAAAATATTTCTTTTGCCGCTTTATATTTTGCCTTATCCCCCCTTACACCTTTCAATGTAACCGACATAGGCCCTTTCTCCAAAGTATAAAGTTTTATGATTTTGTCTTTCTCCTTAACATTCGTTCCTCCAAGAACTATTCCTTTAACCTTAGTGCTTGCCATATTATAATTCCGTTTCGCCCTCTATTTGTTTTTCAAAATTTTCTTTTTCTTTAAGGAGAGAGTCATATTTTTCAGTACATTCAATTAAATATCTTATATCTTCAAGATTTCCTGTCATTTTAACTATAAACCATATCTCAAGCAATGAAAATTCTGCTTCATCTATTTTTTGTTGTAGTGTTTTTTCCATTTCCCTCCTCCTTTATAAATATAGTATATACCAAAAAAAATGAAAACTACAACAAATTTTAAAGATATTAAGATAACTTTGTCATTTTTATTTTTTAAGCAAAACCAATTTTATATCTTTATATATTTTTATATATAAATCCACCATTTAATTAAATAATCTTCTCAATTATAATATTCCCTGATGAAATTGTTTGAGAATTTACATTTGTATTTTGTATTGTAATTAGTGAATTAGGGTTTGTAATATTTAAATAAATTTTATTATTAATAGAAACGGGAGAACCAACAGTTCCAGATGAAGTAGTAGAAGATGATGGGACTAGCACTCCATCTTGATAAACCGCAAAATTAAACTGTCCATCTGCAGCATATGCCCCATTTATGTTAAAAGATAATAAATATCTACCATTAACTAAACTAAATGTTCCTGCATTATCATAAGAAATTGCACTTCCCTGATTAAAAACTACAATCGGACTTACATTCCCTCCTGTTAATACAGTTTGAGAATTGCTTGTTGTTGCAATTATCTGAGATGAGTCAATAACTGGGTTTATAATTTGATTTCCTGATTGATTTAACAATGAAATTAAATTGCGATAACAAGTAAATATTGGTCTAGGATACATACATCCATAATTACATTGATTAAAATTTAAATTACAAGGCATATTTTTCTCCAATTCAGCCCTCTAAATCATTATATTAAAATAATATACATTTTGCTTATTTATTGTTTATCTTTTAATTATTTAGTATTTATGTTTCTGAAATAAAAAGCCTGTGCTTGTAACGCACTCGGAAGACAAAACTCGTTATTCTCAACAAAATCTAACAAATCTTCTAACTTAACAATTTTTAACTTGATATCCTCATTTTTCTCTAAATGTTGCAAGCCACTCAATTCTACTTCTGCATTAAAACAAGTTAAACTTTCATCAGTTAATCCCGCATCTGAATATGCACAATCTATAACTTTCTCTATATTTAATACCTTTCCACCAATTTCTTCGTATATTTCTCTAACTCCTGTATCAATAGGCTTTTCACCATCATCAACAAGACCTGCAGGCAATCCATAAATATATTTATTTAAAGGCGAACGAAATTCTTTGATAAATACAACAAATATATCTTTTCCTTTTTTATAATAAGGTAAAATTCTTACAGCATCGGGTTTATTGTTCGGATTATTAATTACACAATTATTCTCATCTTTTCTACTAGCAAATTCATAAAACCTAGTTTTTCCATTTTGAGTTTCATAATATGCACGATATAAATTCAAGAATTTATTATTTGTTTCTTTTTTCAATTCTATTAACTTGTCCATATATTCCCCTATTAAAAGTATATAAAAACAAAAAATAAATGTAAAGATTTAATATTTAAAAAAATTATATAAACAATTATAAGTTATAATTTTATATTAATTTACATTTATTTTTATAAAAAAAAGATACCATAAGAACATGGTATCTTTTTTCTCATATTGGTGGAAGTTATAGGGCTCGAACCTATGACCTCCTGCTTGTAAGATAGAAACAAATAAAATTTACAAAAGGCTAAACGCCTTTAAAATACGGCGATTTTACATCTTTTATATTATCTATGACGACAATATTGACGACAAAAAAAGACTATAATTCAATAGTCTTTTTTATTATTCTCTAACTGTTTAATTTGCTCTTGCATTTTTTCATAAAATTTTGCAGATATTTTTTCTAAATAACAAAGTTTATTTAAGTCCATTTCATCTTGTGTAACTTCAATAATTGTGTCAGTTAAAATTCCATTTACTTTTTCAAGTTCATCAATTGCGAGTTGTTTTAACTCATTTATTGCTTTCCCACTCTGCTCATATATGAAATCATATCCAGCATTAGTTTGTTCAAGTTCTTCCTTATATCTTGCAATTTCTTTGTTTTTTTCTTCTTGTTGCTGTTTTAGTTGATTGTTTTCATCTCTTAATTTATTTAAATATTTCATTGTTTCATTATAACTATCATTTTCTTCTTTTAATTTTAATATATCATTTGGTGATAGTCCTGTATCTTCATAATCAATTAATTTTAATACACAAGCATATAATTTTTTATCTTGATTTTCTTCATTCATTCCAACAACACCAAAATTATAATTTTCTCTAAATGTCAATCTTATCATTTTATACTCCTTATTAAAATGGCAAATTTTTATCTTCAATTAATGTTAAAGCAATTTTAGTTTGTTCAATTTGTTTATTATTTCTATCAAAAACAATTTTTCTTCTTCCATATTTATCATATTCAATAACTTG
>CALWRN010000064.1 GCA_944383975.1 uncultured Clostridia bacterium
CTTATAATATGGTTATAAGTTCAGATGCAGGATATAATGAATATGAATTTGAAGTTCCAACAGGTGTAAACGAAGCAGAAACAATTAAAAATATTGAAAGTTATGATGTTATTACTTCAGAAACTGGAAGTCCTACAGCAAATGGATATACACAAACTTCTTATGAAAAACAAGAATACACAATTGACAATATTGAAGAAGCTTTAAACTTCTATTCAGAACAAATCAATGCCAACCTTCAACCTGTTTATGATTATGTTTTAAATAATTTTATAACAAAAAATGCAGATGTATTATCATATAAAATAGACTTGGGAGAAGTTGTTGATGGCAAAGTTCAAAACTTAAAATTTGCTTATTCATATAAAGATACAAGAACAAACAATAATGCTTTTATGGTTTTTGATGTAAAATTACCAAACGCATTAACTATTAATGATTTATTAGATAAGTCTGTTATAGATAATGTAAAATTATCTGATCAAAATGTAAATCAAGAATATAGTTTTATTTACGATACAACACTTCAAGGTGATAAAGACGAATTTATTAAGGCAGTTGGAAAAAAACTTGCAGAAGCAGACTTTGATGTAGAAAACTCAACTTTACTTTATAAAGAAACATCTGGAATGACAACTAGAGGATTCCAAATTGTATTGATAAGTGAGCACGGTGTAAGAGAATTTAACATTGCCGTTCCTAAGGGTGTTAGTGATGATGAACTTGTCAATGCCGTTGAAGATTTAATTGAAGGGACATCTAAATCAGTTGATTTCACAGATAATCAAATTAATGTTGATCTTGTGCCTGAAACAGAATTGTCAAATTATGATGAATATGGTTTATAATAAAAAAGAGTGAAATTTCACTCTTTTTTTTAATCACAAAACAAAAAACTATGGGCATATCCATAGTTTTTATATTTGCAAATAATTATTGAATTCTGAATTATGTAAATGCAAATCTTGGTAATATTGTTTTAATATAAAATTTAATTGATTTTTTTCTTGCTCTTCTTTATTAATTTGATTGTTAAATTCGGTGACAACAGAAACTTCCCCTTCCTTTGAAATATCTAATCTTATATTGCCATCTTTATAAGATTGATAGACATTCCCATGTTTTTGTAATCTTTCAATAGTATCATTGTTTTGACAAACACGATTTTCATTTAATAAAACTATAAAATCTTCTACATTTTCAAAGATTTGCAAAAATTCCTCGCTAGAACTTTTATTTGAACCATGATGTGCAACTTTGATTGCTATGGTATTTGACAAATCATAATTATTTTGCAAAACATCTATTAAAATTGACTCTGCCTCAGATTCAATATCTCCAGTAAAAAGAATTGATTTTCCTGCAAAGTCCATTTTTATTACAAGAGAATTATTGTTTACTTTTTTATCTAACTCTGTGGGACATAAAACTTCAAGATTTACTTTTCCTAAATTAAAAATAGCTTTTCTCTCTTCTATTTCTTTCGTGTCAATCAATCTTATATGTCGCGCATTTGATTTCTCAATTTTTGAAATATTTTCAATTATATTTTTCTTTATCATTTCATCATTAAGGTTTTTTAATAATATCAAATTTTCTAAATCTTTAGATTTTGACACTTCAAAAAAATCTTTTAAATGGTCAGAATGAAAATGCGTTATGAAAGAATATTTTATTTTATCCTGCCTAATATTTTTATTTAAATAATCATTAAAAGCTCCATTTAAACCACCAAAATCTATAATGGCACATTCTCCACTGTTTTCTATGCAAATTGCATCGCCATTACCAGTATTTACAAAATGTATATGGCAATCATTATCTTTAACATTTTCATTTAAAATTAAATTATTATCAAAATCAATATTTATTGATGGCACTTTTAAATACTTAACATCATTAAACATGTATTGATAATTATAATCATCAATTTTTTTATAATATTTTAATTTTAAATAGTGCATTATTTCTTTTTCTTTAAGTTTCTTTTGATTATTATAACCATTTATTATATTATAAGTCTTTGTACTTTTTATATAAAAAGATTTCTGTTTTATCTTTTCCTTTATAATATTATTTAAAGTCATTTACATAGTCCTTTATATTCATCTCTAATATCAATCATTCTTTGATATTCTATAGTAAATTCTTCTCGCATCTTTTCTCTACAATAATAATATTGTGGTTTCTTACTTGTTCCAACCAACACCTCCACAAGTTTATCACCTTCTCTTAAATGCTCTGGCAAATCTTTTTCATTTACATATAATGGTTCGTAATAATCTTCTTCTGAATGAGTTAAACTTTTAAGTTCCCATAAATTGTTAGACTCTTTACTTTCTACTAAATAATAATCTGAAATTTCATATTTTGTATATTCAAGAGGATGCTCTTGATAATATTTTTCACACTGTTTATTTATTTTTTTTAATATTTTAAATCTCTTTTCAAATTCTTCTACTTTACTTTTATAATACTCATATATTTCTTTGTCTGATAAATCGCCTGTATGTATTTGATAATCAACTAATATTTCCCAATAAAGATGACTAATTTCTTCATTTATATAATCAAATTCAAATCCAATTGTATTTCCTAGTTCTATTTTAAAATATGGGTCGCAAAAACTTGCACTTGGAAACAACTGATAATCTGCAACATAAATTGGATTTTTTAATGTTTCAAATTCAATAAGGCTTATGGCATGTTTATAATTATATTCAACAATCCATTTTGTAATTTTAAAGTGGTTTTTATTTAATATTGTATCTTTATCATGTTTAGACAAAA
>CALWRN010000065.1 GCA_944383975.1 uncultured Clostridia bacterium
TTGTGATATAATATAAGCATAGTTATTGATACAAGGCAAGTTATTCTTGGTTGTCATAATTACCAAAAGCAATACTAATTGCTGATCTAAGCAGATATATAGGTATCCTTGTTACGCTGTATATGCCTGTCAATATTGACATCGGGTAAAGTGGCGAATCTTTATCAGCATGTAAGACCTATTGGTAACTTACACATCATCAAGTAAGAGTTTTTCTAACTCTTACTTTTTTATATCTATTTTTAAATTTTTGATAATTCCCACGATCCTCAGATGATTGTTTTGTATGATTTAAAACATTATCTTCCATTTTTCTATATCTTTTTTAAAAATTTGTGATGAATTAGAAGTCTCTTTGAATTTATCACATTGCCTAATTGGGTGTCCTTCATTATCTCTTACTTCTAATCTATTTTTATAAAATTTAATTTCATTTTTACCATAATATGTTGTATTTTTTGTATCTTGTTTAGATCACAGAATAATTGCATATTCTTTATCTCCATTTAGTTGTATCCTTCATTCCCCTCTTTTATAAAAGCATGAACAATAATTTATCATATTATAAATTAATACAATTAACCAAGTGAATTACTTTTAAAAAATTTTATTATTATATTTTGAGTTAAATTAAAAATATTATATAATTATATGAACATAAGGAGAAAAAACATGGATGCAATTTTTAAAGATTTAAATGTTAAATTTACATTACCAGAAGATACAAAATATTACAATAAAACAGAAATTTTTAAATTATTAAAATTATCAAAACAACAACAAAATAATTGTCTTATGGCATTAAGCAAAAATAATGACAAATTTGTTACTTTAATCAATTATTTAGGTGACATAAACACTCATAATGATTATGATAATTTACTAAATGATTACATTAAAAACAATGACAAATTAGGAATTAAACTTATATACAAAGATAAATTAACTTCTAACGACCACAGATTCTTAGATATTCAATTTTTTACAGGATTAGAGTTTAATACAGTATGTATTTTTAGTGTTATTAATAAAAAAGTATTTTTAGCTATATCAAATTCAAGAGACACAAAACATCAGGAATTACTCAAATTTCCATTGGAAATAATGAAGAGTTTAACTAGCTGTGATAATTAAATTACATATTGACATTTTGTCATTTTTATATTATAATTGTACTAACAAAAGGAGATAAAAAATGGGTGTTAAAAAACAAATTGCAACTGCACTAGCTGCCAGTGTGTTATGTGCAACTGCATTGGTTGGACTTTCAGGATGTGGGAATAGAGATATTTTTGATATGAATTACAATTTGAATTATGTTGTTATTGAAGAAAATGGACAAAGTGTATTGCATCAAATTAGTTCTTGGTCTGACTCAGAATCTGATTCTGTTACTTTCCATACTTCTTGCTGCGAAAACTATATTTGGACATCTGCAAATAAAGCAGTATTATATGAAAATAAACCAGATCAAGAAATGTATGACTTTGAATGTTCACATGTACATGAATAAAAAAAACAGTAAAAAATTTTACTGTTTTTTTTTTATTTTATAAGGTTTTTGTCATTACAACAAATATACAACACCTGATAAGTCTTAGATATTTCTTTAACTAGTTCTTTCGCAACAAACAATTTTTTATCATCTAAATTAACAAATGTGTCATCTAAAATGATAATTGGTTTTTCTCTTTTATACAATTCCCCTATTAAATTTATCCTTTGACAAAATGAAATGATATCTTGTAAACCTTGTGAAGAGTATTCAAATTCCTTTGTTCCAAAATTTGTTTCCTCTTTTACTTTCCATTCTGTATCAATTATAAATTTTCTATCATCTATATTAAATTTTTTTAACAATTGACTAAAAGAATTATTAATTGGTACTATAAAGCGTTTAGATACATTTTCTCTTGCTTCAGTCATGTATTCTTTTGTCATTGACAAAATTTTAATTTTATCATCTATTTGATTATATTGTTCTTTCATTTCATTGTAATCAGTTTGCATCTTGTCATTTGTTTCTATAAGACTATCTATTTCTTTTTTCAAGTTTTCTATTTGATTTTTTTTATTTATAAACCCTATATTTATTTCATGCAACTCACCATCTAACTTATCTAGGTTTTCTCTATTTGGAGATTGACAATTATTATATAAAAGATAATCTTTATTTAATGCATTGATCTCATCATTTAAATTTTGTATCAGGCTGTTAACTTTTTGTAAATCATTTGACATATCTTTATCTAAATTATTCTCATTTTTCAAACTAGAATTGTCTTTTGTCTTTTTTTTCAGCATAAAAATTTCAATAGTCCCAATTATTAACAAAGAGGCAACAATTAACATTATTCCAACTAATAATGACAAAATGTTAAATGCAATTAAGCATGAAAAGGTTGCAACTAATATAACTAAAAGAATAGGAAGTATAAATGTTAAAGTTTTTGAAGAATTAGAATTTTTCTTTTGATTATTATTTTCTTTTATTGACTGCATTTTTTCTAATATTTCATTTTTGTTTAACAAAAGATTGTTTAATTCCCCGCTTTTTTCTCTAATCTTCTCTTCTATTTCTAATTTTTTATCAAACAAATTTTGTTCTTGAGAAATTCTATCTTTTTCGTTCTTATAAACTTGTTTGTAACTTATTATTTTATTTTCATAGTTGTTTAACTCATCTTTTAAAACAGATACTTTTCTATTTTCTACTTCTATTAAACTTTTATTTTCATTAATATGACGATATAAAGTTTCAATTTCATCTTTTTTAGGTTTATTCTTTTTGAAATTGCTAATTCTTGAATCAATAATTTTTATTGCTTGGTTAAAATTAGCTAAATCGTTTTGGAATTTATCAACGCCAGTTAAGTTTGCTGTTATTTGTGAATTAGAACTACTTACAAATTTAAGTTGAGGAAAATATGCCGTAACTTCAAAAGATTCTCTTCCAATACCAAATAACATTTCTCCTATTTCGTTATTTAATTTTTGTAATTTTTGATTGTTTGTTAAATCAAGAATTTCCAAACTATCACCCTCTGGTGTTTTTCCAAAATATCTTGTAATTTTGTATTCTTTATCACTAGTTTTTATTTGAATAAAACCACCATAATTTCCTCCCTGCCAAGGAGCAAATCTGCTTCTTTCATAATTAAAAGCCTCACCTCTTGACTTAGCAGGCATACCATAAAACATAGCCTTTATAAAAACCGATAAAGAGCTTTTGCCCCATCCATTTTCTTTATATAGCTGATTTATCCCATCACAAAAATCCATGTCTAAGTCATGGAGTTTTCCAAAATTTTCAATATGTAGTTTTGTTATAATCATATAGACAAGTCCTCTCCCTTTAAAGCTTCAATACCAATCTGACAAATTTTACTTTTTTGTTTTTCATCAAGTTCACTTTTATTTTCTACAAGATTAATAAACTCAGCTTTAAAAGATAACTTTTCATTTTTATAATCTTCCAAATTGATTTTTAATTTACTTTTATCTTCTATTTCAATATAAAAATATTTTGATTGGAAACTATCTAAAATTAAATTTATATTTTTATCAGTGTTTTCTTCAAAATAACCTGTTAATATTAACTTAATTAAATCACAACTTTTACATCCTTGATTTTCTAAGTCATTTTTAATTTTATCAATAATTCCCTTTTGGCTATTTATATTTGTAATATCACTTTCACATATTCTATAACATCTTTTTGAAAAAGGTATAAATTTATAATTTGTCTTTTTCTCATCAATATTAATTTCTACAAAGCCTTTTTCACCACATTCATCAAAACCATTTGAAAATAAACTTCCACTATAAACATAAGGAACATTGTTAAAATTATATTGTTTAAACTGATGTATATGTCCCATTGCAACATAATCAAATGGAATTTGGTTGATATCTTTTATATTAACAAAATCGTTATCAGTTGAATTTTCAATATCACCATGTAAAAGCAAAATATTTTTTTTAGACTTGTCAAAATCTCTGAATAAAATTTCCTTTTGCAGAATTGTCCAAAAGATAACACCATTTATTTCAATATATGGTTTCATTTCATTTAAAACTATAAAATTATTTGGTATGTTTTCAAACTCAAAGTTTTCATCATGATTTCCTTTAATGTAAATAACTGGTCTTGAAAAATTTTTTACATTATCAAAAAAATTATTTTTAACTTTTTGAGTGACGTTTTTAGTATGAAATAAATCCCCACAAATTAAAACAACATCATAATCATCTTTATAAGCCATATCAAATAAATTTTGAATCATCATCAAGTTTTCACTTTTAATTATTGATTGTTTATCAATTGGGATCCTACTATTTTTCGCACCTAAATGAATGTCTGCTGTATGTAAAATTTTCATTTCTACCTCTTTATAAATTATATCAAATTTATAAAAATAGTCAAAAATTATTAAATAAAAAAGAAGTCATTTTTTTGACTTCTTTAAATATTAACAAGACCTATATCAATTTTACCATCAGAAACAATATTAAATAATTTTGTTCCATTATTTACTTGTAATGGGTTTTTAAATTGCCCATTATAAAATTCTATTGATATATTTGAGCCATCTCTTAACTCATTTTTTGTATTGTATACCTGTAATGTAAAAGCTAAATCACTTCTTATTGAAATATTTATATCTCCTGAGTTCGTTTTAAAATCAAGTTGATTATTTATTGTTATTCCTTCATAAACAACATCTATTCTTCCAGTTGTGGTAATTACAGATATATCATCTGCAAATGTGTGCAAGTTTATATTTCCAGTTTCAGTTTCAATCCAACCTTCTGCATACATCTTTCCAATAGTTACACTACCTGATGTTGCATGAATATAAACTTGACCTCTTGTTCCATCAGCCTTTGGTTTGATTTCTTCTACATTGATTTGTGAATTATTTGCGTAAGGAAAACTTATGTTCCCCCCATCTATAAGATTTATCTTTATCCTAGCATTTTCCATTTGCTCAACAGCATTATTAGAACTTATTGAACCATTTAATGTTGTCATTTCAATATATCCGCTATCCATTGTTAAATCAATATCCCCTGTTACAACAGACGCAAACAATTTACTATTTTTTAAATTCAAAATAATATTATTTGTTTGATTAGTCAAATTGACATTATTTAATTCAATCTTACTTTCCTTTGAGTATATTTGAAATGAATCACTAACATTCAAATTAGCCCTTACATCAATATTCCCTGTTTCTGTTTTAATAAAAACATCGTTAACATTGTTATCTATATAAGGGAAAACTATTATTTCACCAGAAATTGTTTTTAAATTGAAAGAATTCAATCCTATATTAGTTTCTCCTTCTACCAAAGGAGCATTGTTCCCAATTAAAATATCACCTGAAACATTATTTATATTTAAAGCAGTGTTTTCAAAAGCATATGCACTATCAACTGGAATTAGTATATCAATTTCTACATCTCTACTAAAATATAAAAATCCTTCTGGTTCATGCACTGTTATATTGATAATCTTATTTGAATCTTGTGCATAAGTTATTTCATAACTAAAACTTGTGTCTTGATCATATCTTGCAAATCCCTTACTATTGTTTGTAAATCTTATTGCTATATTATCAACCTTATTAAATTTTCTTATTTGAACTTGTGCATAGTCGCAATCAATATTAATTTGTTCTATTGTAGAAAAATCAATTACATCATCATCCTTAGTTGTAGTTACATTATAACGATAATCTTCTGAAGCATAAATAAAATATTGAAATCCAAGAATATTATTAAATGGTTTAAAAAGCATAATTACAACAATCGTCAAAAATGCTGCAATCACTGCTAGAAATAATATAAACAAGTAAGTTGCAAAACCCTTTTTTACTCCTCCAGCCATTTTCCCTCCATTTATCTTTAATAAATTATATCATATTATTCTTTAAATTTCAATACAAAGAATTGTTTAATCTAATATAGCTTTTATTCTTCTTATTCCACTTGAAGAAGATTCTTCTTTTATAATTTTAAAATGATGTAATTCAGCCGTATTCTCAGCATGTGGACCACCACAAATTTCCTTACTTACATTTCCAATTGTATAAACTTTTACTTCTTCTCCATATTTATTTGTAAATATTCCTTCTGCTCCGCTTTTCTTTGCCTCTTCAACTGTCATAACATCACATTTAACAGGTATTTGTTGTTTAATAGCATCATTAACAAAATTTTCAATTTCTTCAAGCTCTTCTTTGGTCATTTTATGGTCAAGATTGAAATCAAAACGAAGTCTTTCTGGAGTTATATTTGAGCCTCTTTGTTTTACATCTTTTCCATATTTATGTTGCAATGCTGCAAGCAATAAGTGAGTTGCAGTATGAAGTCTGGCTGATTGTTTTGAAGTATCTGCAAGCCCTCCCTTAAATACGCCAGCTGCAGCAACTCTTGATTTTTCTTGATGTTCTTTGAATTTTTCTTCAAATTCTTTTTCATCAACACTATATCCACGCTCATTTGCAAGTTCTCTTGTTAATTCAAAAGGAAATCCAAAGGTATCATAAAGTCTGAAAACTGCTTTTCCACTTATTTTGTTTTCTACAACCTCTCCTGTTTTACTTGCAAATTCTTTATGTTTTTCAATTCCCTTTATTACTTTTTCAAATTCTTTATGTCCTTCTTCAAGTGCTTTAGAGAATTTCTCAACTTCCTTTTGCAATTCTTCTTTAATAAAATCTCTATGTGCATTTATGTCTTCATAGTCTTGTCCATATTCATCAACATAAATATCTGCAATATCAGAAAAATATTTGCAATCAAATTTAATATTTCTTGCACAATTAATTGATCTTCTTATAAATCTTCTTAAAATATAGCCTTGTCCAACATTTGATGGCGTAACTCCTCTGGCATCACCTAAAATAAAAACTGATGAACGCAAATGATCTGTTATAATTCTAAATGAACGTGCATTTTCTTCATTATATTTAATTTCAGCTTTCTCTTTTATAAACTCTATAACCTTTTTGAGACATCCTGAATCATATACACTTTTTGTTCCATTTAAAACTGAAACAGTTCTTTCAAGTCCCATTCCAGTGTCTATATTTGGTCTTGGAAGTTTCTCTGCCTTTTCTCCTGCGTTTTTAACAAAATATTGCATGAATACATCATTCCATATTTCAAGATATTTTCCACAATCACAGGCTGGAGAACATTCTTCGCAACATTTTGGCTTGCCAGTGTCATAAAACATTTCACTATCAGGACCACAAGGACCAACTCCGCCACCTAATGCCCACCAATTATGTTCTTTACCTAAATAAAAGATTTTTTGCATTCCACATTCTTTCCATGCATTATAAGCTTCCTCATCTCTAGGTGCAGTTTCGTCCCCTGCAAAAACAGTTACTGCAAGTCTTTCAACAGGTATATTTAGATACTCTGGGCTTGTAAGAAACTCAAAACTTAATTTTATCATTTCTTTTTTGTCGCATTTACCTAAAGTCCAATTTCCTAGCATTTCAAATAATGTTAAATGACTGTCATCCCCAACACTATCAATATCATTTGTTCTTATGCAACGCTGAACATCAAAAATCTTATCTCCATAAGGATGTGGCTCTCCAAGTAAATATGGTACAAGGGGATGCATTCCTGCTGTTGTAAATAATACTGTTGGATCATTTTCAGGTATTATTGAATACCCTGGGATTCTTTTAAATCCGTGATTAGTAAAAAATTTTATCCATAAATCTTTCAACTCTCTATCTGTTTTCATTTATTTTTCTCCGTTAAAATCTATTAAATTTTATCACAACTTGCCATAAAAATCAAATATATTCTTAAACAAAATATATTAATAAAATGTTTCTTTTAAATATAAACCTTCTGCTGGCATAGTCTGCCCACTTTTATTTCTTTGTCCTAATTTCAAGGCGTCTAAAATATCCTGCTTTGAAATTTTATCTAAACAATAATCTACCAATGTTCCTACTATTATTCTTACCATGTTATACAAAAAACCACTACCACAAACTTCTACATAAATAAACTCATCTTTTTGCGTGATTTCAATACTATAAATTGTTCTTACAAAATTTTGTGTAGCAGTATTTGCAGAACAAAAGCCCTTAAAATCATGCTCTCCAATAAGGAGTTTTCCGGCTTCTTCCATTTTTTCAATGTTAAGTTTTTTGCGAGCCCAACCAACTCTCTTTGCTAAAAATGCTCTTTTCTCTTCACCATTATAAATTTTATATAAATAACATTTTTTCTTAATTGAAAATCTTGCATGAAAATTTTCATCAACTTCTACTGCCTTTTTAATAGCTATGTCATTAGGAAGACCATTATTTAAAATATCAGCAATCTTGCTAATTGGAACAGGTGCACATAAATCAAAATGAGCAGTCTGTCCTAATGCGTGCACACCAGCATCAGTTCTTCCACTTCCAAACACCTCTACTTTTTCACCTATAGTTTTAAAAATTGCCTCTTCTATCTCTCCCTGTATTGTTTTTTGCTCTGGTTGTTTTTGCCATCCGCTATAATTTGTTCCATCATACTCTATTTTTAATAAAATTCTTCTCATGTTATTTATTATACATTACTAAAATTATTTTGTAAATTGATTTATCTTTTTAACTCTACCATTTTATATTTTTGCCATAAAGTTTATTTGACTATTAGCAAAAAAAAATATATAATTTAAACGGAGAAAAAGAAATGAAAAAAATTATTACAGATGGTGCTTCTGCCGTTGGAGAAATAGCTTATAAATTATCTGAGGTTATTCCAATCTATCCAATTACCCCTTCAAGCCCTATGGCTGAATATTGTTCTAAACTGAATAGTAAAAACAAAAAAAATATTTTTGATGAAAATGTAAAAATGATAGAAATGCAATCTGAAGGTGGCGTTGCAGGAACAATGCATGGTGCTCTATTATCTCATGCCTATAGCACAACTTTCACATCAAGTCAGGGACTTCTTTTAATGATCCCTAATATGTATAAAATTGCAGGAGAAGGATTACCTTCTGTAATTCATGTTGCTGCAAGAGCTGTTGCAAGTCATGCTCTATCCATCTTTTGTGACCATTCTGATGTTATGGCAGTTCGTTCTACTGGATTTATTATTTTAAACTCTTGTTCTGTTCAAGAAAGTTATGATATGGCACTTGCTTCACATACTTTAGCAATGAAAAATCGTTTGCCTGTACTACACTTCTTTGATGGTTTTAGGACTAGTCATGAAATTCAAAAAATAAATATATTAGATGATAATGAAATTAAATCAGTAATCAAAGATTATTTTGAAAAATACAAAAATGATTATAAAGAAAAACAATTTGGAACAGCACAAAATCCAGATGTTTTCTTTCAAAATAGAGAAAGAAATCAATATAAATATGATAATGTAAAAACCAATTTAAAAGAAATTTTGCAAGATATAAATTCTTTAACCGGTAACAACTATGATTTGTTTGAGTATTATGGAAATCAAAATGCTGAAAATGTAATTGTTGCAATGGGATCTTCTTGCAAAACTATTGAAGAATTTATAGATAACAATCCTGAAAAGAAAATAGGATTAATTAAAGTAAGATTATACAGACCTTTCTTTGGTGATTTATTTATAGAAAAATTGCCTACAACTTGCAAAATAATTACAGTTTTAGATAGAACGAAGGAAAATGGAGCTATTGCCCCACTTGCACTAGATGTTATAAGTGCACTTCAACAAAATAATAAAAATCTTACTGTTTTGTATGGAAGATATGGCCTTGGTGGAAAAGATTTTACACCTAGTGATGTAAATGCTGTATATGAAAATATGGAAAATGATAAAATCAACAATTTTTCAGTCGGAATAAGTGATGATATAAATAAAAATTCATTGATTGTTAAACCATATATTCTTAAAGACAACAACATGGAAATTAAAATATTCGGACTTGGCTCTGACGGCTCGGTTTCTGCAAGTAAATCAACTATAAAAATACTTGGCGAAAGCTTTAATAAAAATGTTCAAGGATATTTTGAATACGATTCAAAGAAATCAGGAAGTTTAACCATATCTCACCTAAGACTTTCAGATAACCCTATAAAAAGCGAATATTTACTAAAAAATGCAAATGTTATTTCTATAAATAATTTTTCTTTTGTAACAAGATATAATTGCTTAGATGGTTTAAAAGAAAATGGAATAGTAGTCATTAATTCTATTTTTGATAAAGACGAAATTGATAAGGTTATTCCAAAAGAATATGTTGATATATTGAAACAAACCAACTCTAAATTATATTTAATCAATGCACAAAAAATTGCAAGCGAATGTGGACTTGGTCAAAAAATAAATATTATAATGCAAACTGCCCTATTTAAATGTGCAAAATTGCTAGACGATGATCAAATTAAAAATGAAATTTCAAAATATATTGAAAGCATGTTCACTTCTAAAGGTAAAGAAGTAATAGAAAAGAATATAAATGCTATGAATATGGCTTTAGATTTAACAGAAAGTGTTGATGTTTACTCTTTGACTGGAAAACAATATAAAAATGAAAAATATTATGAAAATGAATTTTATAATTCAATTATGAAACCAATTGAGAATTTGAAAGGTAATGATATCCCCGTTTCAAAATTTACAGACGATGGTTCTACTCCTTTAGCAACAAGTCAATATGAAAAAAGAGGAATTGCACTTAAAATTCCTAAATGGATCAAAGAAAATTGTATTCAGTGTGGACAATGTGTTCTTGCATGTCCTCATTCAGCGCTTAGGGCTATTCTTGTAGATGAAAATATTGAAGATAAAGATTCATTTGTAAAAGCAATAGGTCTTAACGGAAACCTTTATAAAATTCTACTTTCTCCTGAAGATTGCACAGGTTGTGAAGTTTGTTCAAAAACATGTCCAGCAATTAAAAAAGCACTTGAAATGACAGATGCAAGTGAAATTTTAGAGGCAAAGAAAGAAGAATATAAAAAATCGTTTAATTATCAATTAAAAACTCAAACACTATTTTCTGAAGCTCTACCAAAAGGTCTTCAATTTAAGAAATCTTTGTTTGAATTTTCTGGTGCATGTGCTGGCTGTGGCGAAACATCTTATATTAAAATTTTAACAATGCTAAATGGAAGCAACATGATGATTGCAAATGCAACCGGTTGCTCTTCAATTTACGGTGGAACCTTTGGCTCTTGTCCATATTCATTAGATGAAAATAATAAAGGGATTTTATGGGCAAATAGTTTGTTTGAAGATAATGCAGAATTTGGTTTAGGTCTTAAACTTGGAAACAATTTTTCACAAAACAAAGATAAAAAGATTTGGATTATTGGTGGAGATGGCTGGGCATATGATATAGGCTATGGTGGTCTTGATCATATTCTTGCAAGTGGAGAAAACGTAAATATATTAATACTTGATAATCAAACATATTCCAATACCGGAGGACAACAAAGCAAAGCAACCCCTACCGGTGCTTCAGTTAAATTTGCAGAAAATGGGAAAAATTTGCGTAAAAAAGATTTAGGTCAAATTGCATTAACATATCAAAATGTTTATGTTGGACAAATTTGTCTTGGTGCGAATATGATTCATACAATTAAAACTTTAAAGGAAGCACAGGAATACAATGGCGTAAGTTTGGTTATTGCCTATGCCCCATGTATAAACCAAGGGTTTGATTTATCTAATATGATGAATGAAATGAAGAATGCTACTGATTGTGGTTTTTGGCCAATCTATTTTTATAACCCAGAAAACAAAAAATTAATATTGAGCAGTAATTTAAATAGTGATAAATATTTTGATTTTCTTAAAAATGAAAGAAGATTTGTTTCTACACTTGAAAATGGCAATGCTCAACTTTTAGAAAACCAAAAAGAACAATCTATTGAAACATATAATATTCTTAAAAATAAAAGCAATAATTAAAAAAAGAGACATAAATTGTCTCTTTTTTAGTTAAAATTCGTGAATTTTAGATTTGTTAACCTCATCACTGAACGAGCCATCAGATTCTTCAAATTTTAAACTATTATAATAATCTTTCATAAATATCTTTAGAATTTTTAGACTCTTTTTATAATCATTATCTATATCTCCAATTTTTTTATCTACTAAAATTTTGAACCCAAAATCTGAATATATTTTAATTGCCCTATAACTACTAGGCTGGGTGTGTAGATATACTGGGTATTCATTTTTAGGTATTGATTTCATAACTTGAGTTAATATTGCCCTACCAAGACCTAATCCTTCATATTTTTTTAATGTTTTAAACCAATGAATCGTCCAAAATTTATCATATGCTTTCCAAGCAAAACATGTACTAACAGGATTATCGTCCTGATCACATATTACTAAACAGCTATTAAAAAATATTTCCTTTTTATTTAAATAAACTAAATTAAAATAATTTTTCATAAATTCTTTATATTTTTGTTTATCTTCTTCATTGTCAAAAGGAAATTCCATCCATAAATTTAGTTCACTCGGTCTTAATTTCCTTATATAAAAATTTTTAGGGATATTTTTATATGCGTCCTTATTTACAGAATCGCAAATCATAAATATGTTACCATCAGGAATATCTTTTTCTTCCATTTTGTAATTTTTTCCTTTTTATTTTGTTATAAATAGTTTAACAAAAAACTAAAAGAAAATCAAACTTTTATAAAGTTACATATTATACATATTTAAAAAATTATATAGTTCTTTTTTATATTGAATAGGATTTGTATAATATGATTTTATATGTCCAGCATCTTTTGCAATATACAAATATCTTCTATTTTCAGGCAAACATTCACTCATTTTATAAACATTTTCTGTGGGAACAAAACTATCATTATCTCCATGTATAAACATGACTGGAATTTTAATTTTTTTTAAACTTGTGCATATGTCTAACTTTTTTAAATCAATATTTTTAGTTCTATTGATATATGATTTGTATAAATTAAAGAAAAAATTCCCTTTCATTTTTGTTTTAGCAAAAACCAATGAGACCTGCTTCTCTGCGTTTGCAAATCCACAATCTTCTATTGCAAGGACAACTTGATTAGATATTTTTTGTCCAAGAGTTAAACATATTGTACTTGCTCCAAGTGACACACCAAACAATACTATTTTATAATTAGGTTTAATTGATAAAATGTTTTCAATCCATAGCTTTAAATCTTCTTGTTCTAACTGGCCCATGCTTACATAGTCGCCCTCGCTTGCACCGTGTGCTCTTAAATCAATGGCCAAAATATCGTATTCTTTTTCCTCAAATAATTTTGCATAGTCAATCATATCATAGTGACTTCCACCATAGCCATGCACTAGCAATGCAATTTTGTTTTTGTTATTATCTTTGTAAAAACCAAATAACTTTAATTTATCCTTACTTAAAATTGATATTTTTTTAAATCCAGAATTAAAATATTCATCATGTTTATTAGAAAAATTTTTATGATGATTATTTTCAATCTTAATCTTATACTTTGAATTTCTTGATAAACTTGCATGATAAAGCATATGACCTATAATTAAATAAGTGCCTAAAACCACAAGTATTAATATCAATAGTCCTAACAAAATATAAAATAAAATTTGCATAATCTCCTTCTTTTATACTACGATCGCTTTTACACTTTCCCCGCTATCTGCATCTTGGTAAGATAACCAATATCCAAATCCTTGTGGCTTGTCATTCTCTAAAGGGAACCAAACAGGATATCCTGACAACTCTCTAGGTGGTGTTTTCTGATAAGCTCCGGGAACACCATAACAAATATATTTTATCTTATCTTCTTCATATATCAAGCCTAAAACATAATAATCTCCATTTTCACTGATTGTAACTTTGACCCATTTAGAATTTGGAATTAAATTTGCAAGGTATTCTTCACTTGGATTGTTGTCAAATAATTGTGATATTTGTCCTTCCATTTCTTTATAAAATTTCTTTTCTTCTGAAATTTTTTCTTTATCTAAATCTTCCCCAGCGTCTTCATTTGAACTTTCGTTTTCTTGAAAATGCGAATAATAATAATCTTTATATTTACAATTTTTACAAATTGAACAATCTTCTTTGCATAAATCTTGATCTTCTTTAGTTATATTTTGAGTTATCACATTTTCTATTTCTTCTTTTTCATTATCATCAAAATCAATACCATATTTATCTAAAATATTTTCAACTTCATCAACATTTTTAGTTGTTGATAATTTAGAGATAACTTTATCAAAAACTTCTTCTCTATCGCCATAGCCATCACTATTTCCATAAAGAATAGGCTTTGCCTCACCTCCTAGAAAATTAACAACAGCACAAGAAAATTTATCAGGTATATTTTTTAACTGATTTTTAAAGGTAAACAACATTCCTGATGAATGAATCAATCCCGCTTTTATTACGTTTCCATCATAATAAATTCCTAAACTTATTATACCATTTGGTTCAACTCCAAAATTATATAACCTAAGCCTTCCTGACAAAACTTCCCCATCACACTCAAGTGTTAATACTGCCCTTTTTGATTGATCTTCAATTCCATTTAATACAATACTTTTTCTACTTAACATTTTCAACCTCAGTATATATTATACAAATGAAATTGATTTAATGACCTTATTAATTTGTCATAAATTTATATAAATTGTCTAAATTTGTTTAATTGAAAAATTCACATATGCACATAAATTTTTCTTAAACTCTATTTAAAATAAATAGGGAAATATTTTTAATTTCCCCATTTTTTAGTTTATTTTGATAATTTTTTTGTTATGTCCTTAACAATGTCTTTTACATTAAATCCTGCTTTAGTGTAAATCTCTTTACCATTTCCACTTCCCTGATAATTTTCTACGGAAACAAATATTCCATCATCTCCTATAAACTTATACCAAATATTATCATTTGAAGCCTCAATAGCCACTTTAACTTTTGCATTCTTTTGCAATACTTTGTTTTTATATGCTGATGATTGTTTGTCAAATACTTCTATGCAAGGAATAGAAACAACAGAAACATCACATTTCTTTGATAATTCATCTGCAACTTGCAATGCTAATGAAACTTCACTACCAGTTGCGTAAATAACAACCTGTGCATCTTTTTTTGCGGATTTTATAATATATCCACCACTTAATGCTCCTTTATAATTTCCATCTACAACTTCCATTTTTTGTCTAGATAAAACAAACGCCATAGGACCATTATTTTCAAGTGCAAGTTTATAGCCTGCAAGAAGTTCGTTTGCATCACATGGTCTAAATACATTTAACCCTATAATTGAACGCAAATTAGATAATTGCTCAATTGGTTGATGTGTAACTCCGTCTTCACCAATGTAGATACTATCATGTGTAAATACATACAATACATTTAATTTCATTAATGCAGACATTCTAATTGCTGGTAACATATAGTTTGAAAATGCCAAAAACGTTGAACAAAATGGAAGAAAATCCTCATATAAACTGATTCCATTACAAATTGCAGCCATTGCATGCTCTCTTACACCAAAGTGAATATTTCTTCCTCTTCTATTTCCTACATTATAGTTGCCACCATCATCAATATAAGCACAAGTTGAGTGCATAACATCAGCAGTTCCACCAATTATTTGATATAACCTGCTTGCAATTTCATTCAAAATAATTTTGTTAAATTCACGACCACTTAAACCTTCTAATTTATAATTAGAACGAGCTATTTTTTCAAAATCAACTTTCTTTCTATCAAAAAAGTTGACAAATTGACGATATAATTCTGGGTTTGAATTAGCATAAACAGCAAGTTCTTGATTCCATTTTTCATGGTTTAATTTGCCTCTTCTTGAACTTGCCATGCACCAATCACGAACATCATTTGGCACAAAGAAGTTTTCAAATACTCCAAGTTTTTTGTTGAAAACTTTTAATTCTTCTTCATTTAAAGCTATACCATGAATAGCTGATGTTCCTTCCTTATCAGTGCCTATTCCTATGGTGGTTTTAAATATAATTATTGTAGGGCCATCTAACTTCTTTGCTTTTGCTATAGCTTTTGAACATTCTTTAAAAGAATTCCCCTTGTTACACTTTATAACATTCCAACCCATTGATTTGAATTTTTTTGAAACATTTTCTCTATTTGATATATTTAAAGAACCATCTGTAGAAACATCATTAGAATCATAAAGTAGAATTAATCTATTCAAATTCAATGTTCCTGCAAGAGAACAAGCTTCTTGTGCAACGCCCTCCATTAAGCATCCATCACCTGCAAGACAATAAGTATAATTATTGATTATAGAAAAACCAACACTATTAAATCTTTCAGCCATAACTGATTGAGCAAGTGCCATACCTACAGCATTAGCTACTCCTTGTCCTAGGGCTCCTGTTGTAACCTCAACACCATCTGTAACTCTATATTCAGGATGTCCTGGTGTCTTTGAACCTAATACTCTTAAATTTTTCAAATCCTGCAATGAAACATCAAATCCAAATAAAGAAAGTAATGTATAATATACTGGACAGGCATGTCCTGCAGATAAAACAAATCTATCTCTATTCAAAAAATCAGTATCAGAAACATCAAAATTATAATGATCTTTAAATAACGCAAGCATGATAGCACTTACCCCTAAAGATGCTCCTGTATGCCCACTATTAGCATTTGAAATAGATTGTGCAGTAATAGATTTTACGTAATTTAATGTCTTATCAGCAATATTCATACTAATTCTCCTAACCTTTCAATAATTTTATTTGCAGTGTTAACTTTTAATTTTTTTTCTATATTAATTTTTATATTTGCATTTTCACTTAAAAATTTATCTCTCTTTTCAAAAACTATATTACTTATAGTATTAGATATTTTTTCTCTTGGAAAAGCCAAATATATTATAGCAGATTTACTAAATAGTTGAAAATAATCTTTAAACAAATCGTAATTTATTGCAATAATTGTATTTTCATAAGAAGCGCAGTTTTCAACAACTCCTTTTTCTCTTTTCTTTAGATATTCAATTCCACACTTATCTAAAACATCTTTAGGATTTATTAAATCGTATTCAATTAAATCTTTACAAGACGCAAAAAACATATCTAATTTGCTTGCTAAAACTGACGATACTGATTTACAAAATTTCTCGTCTAATGATACAACCACTATGTTTATTAAATTCTGTTTATTACCCATGGTAATATTTTAACATGAATCGCTTGTAAAGTCCAATTTATTTTAAATTTTTATTTACTTGCATAAAACCACTTAAATTTACATCCCCAAACAAACAATAATAATACAACAAAAATTGCACTTATTAAAGCCATATCACAGACAGGTTTCTCTTGAAAAGCAATGGTAATATCGTTATTTTCCACAGTAATTGCAAAATTATTTATTTCTTGTGTAGATAACCTTGAAATTCCTAGGTCATTTAATCTATTTAAGACTTCTACATTAGGAAGTCCAGAATTGTTTTCCCCAGCAGAGATTATGGCATATTTAGGATTTACAATTTTTAAAAATTCTAATGATGAAGATGTCTTAGAGCCATGATGACCTACTTTTAAAACATCCGCTTTTAAATACTCGCCATAGTTTTTAATTAATTGTTCTTCTATTTCTATCCCAGCATCACCTGTAAACAAAAATTTTTTATCTTGATATGTAATCATAATCACTGCACTATAATTATTTGTATCTGAATATTTGTCAATGTCTGGTGATAAAAATTCTATTTTACATCCAGCCTCATTTAATATTATACCCTTTTCTGAAAACACTAAACTGCAATCATCTTCATAGGCTTTTGTAATTACTTTATTATATATTTCTGATTCTGATATAACATAGTCATTTAAAATACTCAGATTTTGATATTCATAAATTGAATATATCTTTGGTCTAAAAATTGTTTCTACATTAAAGTTGTTTAATACTTCATAAGCCCCACCTATATGATCTGCATCAGGATGTGTTAATAGTAAATAATCTATCTTTTCTAGATTTTCTTTTATAAAATATTCATTTATATAATTTATAAGAATATTTGAGGAAGATATTTCTCCGCTATCTATTAGTAAAGTTTTTTGATTTGGTAATTTAATTAAAAAAGAATCTCCTTGTCCAACATCAATAACATGTATTTGAAAATCATAATTTTGAAATTGATCTACATAAAGAACATCTTTAAAATAAACTAAACCACCACCTAAGAAAAATATTAAGCAAAAAATTGCTATAAAAAAGAAAGATAAACTTAACTTTATTATCAATTCGTACTTTAATAGTGAATCTTTAACTTTATCTTTCTTCATTTGTACAATTTCCCTTTTGATTTGGCAGCTTTTTTCCATATTTCAAATTTAGTCATTATTTATTATTAAAAACTATTTTTTATATTCATTTTTAATATAATAAATCAACAAAATTGCCCTTAAACATAATGTTAAATTATTAAATAAACATTTTGCAAAATTTAATGTCTTTATCATTTTTATTAAATTAACATTTTTCTTATTAACAGCTTTTATAACTTTAAAATTTTATGTCCCCAAATTACTATTACCCTTTCATGCCTTTAATTTTACTTATTTATAAAAACAATGTCTGGATTGTAAGGTTTATCTTTCTTTTTAACTTTTTTCTTGAATAAGTTTATAATTTCAGGCATCACATCAATAGCAGCTTTATAACCTTCGTCAATCATATCATCCATACCGTCTGTTTTAGTAGATTTAAATCTTTTTGTTTCTGGCTTTATAACAACATCACTATTTACATATCCACGAATAGCATTGCTTTTCATTAAAATTCTTACAGAACATAACAAAACATCTAACACTTTTGTGCTATCAGTTCCATAAGTTCTTGATTTATTTACATCTATAGAAACAACATAATCGCAACCATAGTAACGAGGAATATCGGCAGGAATTGTATTTTGTAGGCCACCATCACATAAAATCATATCATCATAAACAACGGGTTGAAAAACTCCAGGCACCGCACAACTTCCCATCACCGCCTTTGCTAAGTTTCCTTTTGAAATACACATTTCTTTTGTAGATTTAATATCAACAGCAACTGCAGAAAAAGGTATTTTTAAATCTTCTATATTTATATCCCCAAGGTTGTTTATTATTATATCTCCAACACCATCAATTTTAGATGTGGTAAAAGGAATTAAATTCTTTCGTATATCTTTTTCTTTTATATTTTTAATAATGTTATACATTTCTTTAAAAGAATAGCCAGCAGCATAAAAAGCACCTACCAAACTTCCAGCACTGGTTCCTGCAACATAATCAAATTTTATTCCAAATTCTTCAAATGCCTTAATGGCTCCTAGGTGAGAAAATCCTCTAGTTCCACCACCACCAAAAGCTATTCCTACTTTAATTTTTCTTTTAAACACAATACCTCACATAAATTAACTTTTCATTTATAATTATAGCCATAATTAAAATAAAATCAAAATAATAAATGGAATTATAAAAAATAGTTGCATTTATGACAAAAATTTGATAAAATAAAAATGTTGCTAAGGCCTCTTGGTCAAGCGGCTAAGACGCCGCCCTCTCACGGCGGAATCAGGGGTTCGATTCCCCTAGAGGCTACCATAAATTATAGTGAAGATTTTCTTCACTTTTTTTATTTTAAATAATTATTTAATAAATAAAAAAAGAGCTGAGGGTTAAAACATTTTGAAACTAGAAAAAAATAAAAGGAACTTTACACATAAAAGTACAGTTCCTTTTTTATTAGTTCCAAAAATAACAGAGTAAATCAGCTCTTTTTTATACAATTACATTTAATGTAAATTGACAATTTATATTTTCTTCTTTAATAATTAATTTACAACTTCTTTTAGTAATTAATGTCCAATTTAAAAATTCTTGATATATTTCCACATCGTCATCACACATAATTTGTATATTTGTATTTGTTAAAACACTATTATTTTTATCAATAATTTCTATTTGAAATTGACATGGCTCTTCAAGACAATATAAATTATTGTCACTAAAAGAACAATTGTTAACTGGCTTTATATTTAATGAATAATTGGGCATATATACATTAATAGCAATTGTCATTTGTGTTTTTTCATTTTCATATTCAGCTTTTATTGTAATTGATGTATAACCTGCTTGTTGTGCAACTAAATCTTCACCATCTATTTTAACAATATTTTCATCTTCAATTTCAAAAGAAACTATACTATCAACTTTTGATACTTGATAAAATTTTTCTACTCTTTCACCTATAGTTAAATTATAATCTTGAGAACTTATGCTTAATGGTTTTACTGCATTACTTAAATTTGAAGGAATTATCAAAAAAGCTATTAATAAAATAACACTTATTAATAGCAATAAAAAAGAAATTAAAATTGTCGTAATTTTTCTATTCATGATGAAATATTAACAAAATTTGTCGTATTTGTAAAGCAAAATAAAATTTTTACATAGTTAAATCTTCTTGTGGAGTTTTTTCAGCTTCTCTTAAATCCTTATAAATGTATGTACTATAATACTCTTTATATATTTCATACCCATGTTTTATATAAAAAGGTCTTGCATGGTCGTTTTCTGGATAAAATTTGCCTTCTACATAGAAAATTCTATGTTTTCTGCAATAGTCTTCAAATAACTTTAA
>CALWRN010000066.1 GCA_944383975.1 uncultured Clostridia bacterium
CTACATGGTGGATTAAGCAGGCTATAACAAGAGCAATTGCTGATCAATCAAGAACAATTCGTTTACCTGTTCATATGGTTGAAACAATAAATAGATATAGTAGAACCGTGCGCCAGTTAACACAAAAACTTTCTAGAGACCCAACTCTTGAAGAAATAGCAGAAGCAATGGGAATAAGTGAAAATAAAGTTGTTGAAATTCAAAAAAGTGCTTTAGATCCTGTTTCTCTTGAAACACCTATAGGAGAAGAGGAAGACAGCAAAATGAGTGATTTCATTGAAGATGAAACTGCAAAAAGTCCTATGGAAGTTGCATCTCAGAAATTACTTCATGAACAACTTTTAGCAGTTATTGACACATTAACTCCAAGAGAGCAACAAGTTATAAGAGAAAGATATGGTTTAATTGATGGCAAGTCTAAAACACTTGAAGAAGTTGGACGTGAATTTAGCGTTACAAGAGAGCGTATTCGTCAAATTGAGGCAAAAGCTTTAAGGAAATTGAAGAATCCAAGTCGCAGTAAAAAGTTGATTGATTTTATTAACTAGAACAAAGATAAAAGGAGAATATTATGGAAATATCAAAAATACTAGAGTATCAAACTTTAGATAACGAATTGTTTAAAATAGAAAAGCAATTACGAGAGAATAAAAATAAGCAACAAGCAAATCAAATGCATGAAAATATGAAAAACGCTCAATTAAAATCAGTTAAACTTGAGGAAAAAGCGGGCAGTTTGTTGAATGAAATAGAGAAGGTAAAGAAACAATTTAAAATTCAAGAAGATAAAATGAATGAATTTATGGAAAAAGATTTAACAAAACTATCTAAAGAAGAATTGGAAAAACTTTCAATTTTAAAAGATAAGTTAACACAAAATTTAAATATTCTTGATAAAAACTTAACCTCTCTAGCAGAAAGTGTAAATGCTGTTTTATCAGACTTTAATAAGACTATTAAGATTTTTAATTCTTCAAAGGAACAATATGCTAAATGCAAAGCTGACTACGATAAAGATGTTAAAAATGTAGAGGGTACAAGGAATGAAATTACAGAAAAATTAAAGGCTTTATCAAAAAGTATAGATGGGAAAATAATGGAGGCATATTTAAAGAGAAGAAAAGAAAATATATTCCCTGTAGTTGTTCCTCTTAAAGGAAATCTTTGTGGAGGTTGCCATATGGAGCTTCCTTATGCAACAATATCAACTCTTAATAGTGAGGGAATATTAACTTGCGAACATTGCAGAAGAATAATATATAAAGTATAAAGCTTAAATTAAACAAATATTAAAATAGTAAGTTACTTACTATTTTTTTTGTTTTACATAAGTGAATTTTTATTTCAACTTCTATGTTTTTAAACAGATAAAGTTATTTTCTATTTTATATTAATTTGCTTGCTAAAATTATTATAATTAAATATAATAAAATCATAAAGAGTTAGGCGAAATTATGATATTTAAAAAATTTTTTAATAAAGACGCCGATAAAGTTCAATATTTTGCAAGTAAATTTAATCTTAATCCTAGAATAGCTGAGTTGATACTTTCAAGAGGAATCAATACAGAAGATGATTTTAATGAATTTTTGAATCCAACGATTTTAAATGATCCTTTTTTATTGAAGGGAATGAAAGCTTTAGTTGATAGGGTAAAACTTGCAAAAGAACTTAAGGATAAGGTCCTTATTTTCGGTGATTACGATGTTGATGGCGTTAGTGCTACTGCCATTATGATAAAAGCACTTAAAGAGTTTGGTATAAAAGCAGATTATTATTTACCAAATAGATATGTAGATGGTTATGGACTGACAAATGCTGTTATTGATAAAATAGCAGACATTTATCAACCTAATTTAATAATAACTGTGGATTGTGGTATTTCATGCTATCAAGAAGTAGAGTATGCTAAAAATAAAGGCATAGAGATTGTTGTAACAGATCACCATGAAATACCAGAGATTATTCCAGATACAATTGTTGTAAATGCAAAAATTCCAAATCAAGATTATCCATTCAGAGAACTATGCGGAACTGGTGTTGCATATAAGTTTGCGGAGGCGTTACTTGGAAGAAAAGAAGCAGAACAGTTTTTGCCAATAGCAGCAATTGCAACAATAGTGGATATTGTTCCATTAAAAGGAGAAAATAGAACAATTGTTTCAAGGGGATTAAGTTGTTGTGATAAATATTTACCTGTCGGTTTAAAAATGATGTTTAAAGAATACGACATAAGCACAACAAGACCAAATTCAACTGATATTTCTTTTAAGATTGGTCCAAAACTGAATGCTTCTGGACGTATGGGAGATGCAGGAGACTCTCTTAAAATTTATTTTGAAACTGATCCTGTAAAAATAAAAAAAGATTTGGAAAAAATTAAAAATCATAACTTAAAGAGACAAGAAATTTGTAATAAAATTTATGACGATTGTGAAAAGATGTTATCCAAGAGCGATATGAAAAACCAAAGAGTTATTGCTTTGTATTCAAAAATATGGGATAAGGGAGTCTTAGGAATTGTTTGTTCTCGTCTTGTTGAAAAATATCATAAACCAGTTTTTCTATTCACGCAAGAAGGAGAGTTATTAAGTGGTTCTGGAAGGAGTATTGATGATATTAATATTCATGAATTGCTTTCTTCTTTAAAAGACATTTTAGAAACTTTTGGTGGGCATTCTATGGCCGCTGGTTTAACTTTGAAAAAAAATAACTTCCAAGAGTTTGTACAGAAAATAAATTCTTTTGCTTTAAATTATATTAACGATGCTGTTTTTATTCCAATAAAATATTATGATCAAGATATAGAAGAGGAAGAAATTTCTTTGGATTTTGTAAAAGATTTAAATATATTAGAACCTTTTGGCTGTGAAAACCCAAGACCTAAATTTAAGATAACGACCCAAAATGTTGAAATATTGCCTATGAAAAAATTTCCACAACATGCTAATATAAAAATAGGTAAATTAAATTTGACATATTTTAACTTTATTAATAATTTGGTAAAAATTACTTTTTCAAGACAAAAATCTTTTATTTTTGAGTTTCAACCCCGCTCAATAAAGGGGCTTGTTGATGATTTTGATGGTGGAAGCTTTATTGTGGAAGATGCTTATAAAAAGTTAAATGCTATTGAATTAAATCAACTTGTAATTAATGGGCAAAATGAGGCGCATTATAATTTATATCCTAAAAGTGAATTGTTAAATTTTATAGGTGGGACAACTACAACGGTTTTTGGAACTTGTTTTGTAACATATTCTTGCTTTGAATATGTGGAATTTAGTAAAGAATATAACACTCAAGGAATATATCATTTTGGAATATATGAAGATAATGAGGTTGGCTATAATTCAATTTTACTTTCACCTAAAGGTGTAAATTGGGCTAAAAATTATTCAAAGATTATTTTCCTTTCTCCAATTATGGATATGAAGTATATTTCGGCGATAAACGCTGTATCATCTGCTGAAATATATGTGCCTATAGAAAAAGAAAATGATATTCGCCAATTTGCAGGAATTGAGTTATCAAGAAATGTTTATGCAAAAATATTCAAAGCATTAACTTCAAAATCTGGAAGAGCAATTTATAATGTTTTTGAATTGTATGATAAGTGTGAATTTTCAAATTATATATCTTTTACAACTTTTTATGGTGCGCTTTTAGTTTTTAATCAATTAGGATTAATAACTATTGAGTTTGGAGAACAAATTGTTATAAAACCATTAAAAGGTGTAAAGAAAGAACTAACCCAATCAAAAATTTATAATGATTTAATGTTGTTAAAAAATACATTTAAAGGAGAAAATGAAAATGGAAAGGGTTGAAAACATTAATTCTATTAAAAAGCGTATTAATGAAAACTATGATCTTACCGAAGAAGAGGCAAATGTAATAGATAAGATGCTTGATAATGATTTAAATTTTGACAGGGTTTCAAATATTGTAAATGCTATAATAGATTTTAAACTAGATAAGAATTCATTAACAGCATTTTTAAATTATCAACTTTATAAAGTAAATCCAGAGCTTGCAGATAGTTTGTCTGAATCATTTGATCAAGAAACAAAAAAAATGATTGAAGATTTTAAGACTATTAA
>CALWRN010000067.1 GCA_944383975.1 uncultured Clostridia bacterium
GGAAAAGAATATGGCACAAAAGCTGATTTTTTACCTTATCTATACGATAGTGTGCGTTATAAAGTTGATACGATTGGCACTGTCAACAATATTGAAATCAAATCAGGCGAATTTATAATTAGGCTTGAACCTACTGAAGCCGACCCTAACAATATTGAAGTTTATAAAAACGGACAAAAATTAGACCATTCAAATTCTGAATATATCACAAATGTTTCAAAGTATGGTTCTTCACTTACAACTTTTACAGACTATTACATAGTTGGTGCAAACACACAAGCAGGTTGGAATTGGTCTTTTGATTATGATATAACAAATATAGAATCATTCTTAATTTATGAAGAAATTTGGAATAAATATTCAGCAACTACACTCAATAATCATATATATGGTTTATATAAAAATCAAACAAATTACGAAAGCAATGTCGCTAACTACTATATAAACTTACAAAATTCTTATCAACAAAACTTTTTAAGTTCTGGTGGTGAAACTGATTATAGTCTATATTCTCAATTTACTAAAGCACTTGAATATGTGATTTACAGTTATGCACTTGACTTAGAGCCCGCAACAATCACCGTTGAACATCTACCTTCCCCTATTACAATTGGTGGCACAGATTATTATTATTCTATGAATGTTGCAGGTTTTGAATCAGAAGGAGAAAACAGCAGTGTTGAAGTTGCTCTCAACAAGATTAAAAATTTATTTAATAAATGTGGTTCTTTCGTTGGTTTAACAAGTCTTCAAATCACTAAAATTGAAAATTGGATTCTTGAAAACGTTATCGGCACAGCAGCCTATTCAAATGATACTATAACTACCTTTTCTAATGTAAAAGAAGTTATTGACTATAACAAACCTTCTAGTGAAGGAACTTATACAAGAACTTATGAATTTGACACTTCTTCTGATGTAAGTTCTGTAGAGTTTGGAAGAAGATATGAAGAAGTTGTTCATAATATCATTGATGGCGTTTGCACACTCGTTTCTATCGGAAATAATGGCGAAGGTGGTGGAAATGTAAACATTGATGAAAGATTCCTTGCTTCTGAAATTAAAGAATATGCTGGAAACACTTTCGTAATTGGTGATGACGCAAACTTCCCTAAATATGAAGAAGGTCAATCTGATGTTGCAATTCTTCCTCTTGAATATCAATCTGTTGTTTTAATGCTTAACAAACTTCAATTTATTGAAAATATGTATATTGCTCTTAAATATGATGCAGATCTTAGCGGAACAGAAGAAGGCAAATTTGGAACAGAATACATTGAAATTCAAGTTGATTTAAACTATTACAACCATGCAAATGATGTTTATTGCACTCTTGCATCAAAAGTTGCTAAAGTGTATGATGGACCTTATGATATAGAATATATGCCTTTTGATGGTGATTCGGGTGCTGGAGAAGATGGCATTGCACCTTATGACCATGTAAGTGGTGTTGAATTTTCAAGCATCGGAAAGATGTGGGAAGATAATCCTTTAGGAGATGTTCTTCCTGTAAACGCATTCAATCCAGAAATTGGAAATAGAGTTCTTATGACTGAAGATATGGAAGCTACAAATTATGATGGAACAGTTTTGGTATCTAGAAGTCCACTTGTTCTTCTTGGAACAACTGATGTAAGAAAATGGTATTCTATCGTTGAGCCAACTGAAAATGACCCTCTTGTTGATGCTGACCATACATATATTTCAGGAAGACTTAATCATGAAATGTTTAAAGGTTCTGATGGTTGTGATTATCTTGAAATAACTTACAAAGTCTTGAAAAAACCTGGTGATGCCAATAAAAACTATAAATTCTATACAGGAATTGCTCTTATAGATAGTTCTGACAAACCAATTAATTAATAAAGACAAAAGAATAAAAAACACCGAGATTTCTCGGTGTTTTCTTTTTTATATTTATTTTTCTATATCACTTTCTTGACTTTCTTCAACCTTGTCTTTATTTTCTTTTGGTTCCACATTCTCGTCTGTCTTTTCTGAACTTTCCTGATTATTTATATTATTATCTTCGTTCTTATTTTCAGGCATTGTTACTATACCGAAAACAACAAGCAAGCCTGCTATTGACATTATAAGTCCTGACACAAGTTCATTATCAATAGAAAATCCAAAGCAATCTCCTAAAGCATTTAAAAATATTACAACTGCTCCTGCTAAAGCTGTCCAAAAACTATAACTCTTAATTTTATTCTTCATTTTGCTCTCCTTGTATGACTATTTGCTTTAACTCTTCAACTTCTTCTTTAACCTCTTCTATAATTTCTAGATGTTGAAATAAATTGTCTATTATTCCCCTATATTCATCTTCTCTCTTTTTGCTGTCTTTCAATTGATAAATAAATAAGAACACAAACAATACTGCAAATATTCCATTACTAACAACTATTTTGATAAGTTCTGACCAGAAATCCATATTTTCCTCTTCTTTTTGTTGATATCCAACATTTCTCTTGTTAGATATGTTGCGACTTTTCTTTCATTTTCCTTAAATTTTTCAATATGATTTCTGTATATTAGCTTCATTGTGGCACTCTCACTGTCAAAATAAAATTACTTATATTGGCTTGAGCTTCCGTTTTTGTTATATTTATTTGAAATTGTTTTCCAACTATATTTACAGCTATTTTTTGAATTTTATTAGAGCCTTTAATTTTTATATTTTTATTTGCGTTTTCGCTTATTATTTGTATATTGCAATCATATAAACTTCTTATATGAAAATATTTTAACTTTTTATTTTTGCCTGGCAATCCAAAATCTATTTTCCCACTCATAAAACTTGCTTCTTCATTCTCTTCAAATATTTTACCATCTGTTGTTATTTCTCCAATCTTTCCAATATTTTTATAATTAAAACAAGCAATAAGTTTTGATTTATATGGATTTACGAATGAAATCATTTGATTTATATCTACACCTCTTACAATATCAACATGCTCTGTATTAATATCATAAATTATCAAAGTGTTATTCTTAAAACCACTTTCATTTTTTTCACATCCTACTTGTTTTCCATCATTAAAATTTGTTTTGCAAGCAAGATAATATTTCTCTTTAAAACATACCCCAAAGCAATTTCTATTGTCGCACCCTTTTAAAAGTCCAATACAATCTAAATTTATATTTTTCACAGATGAACCATTAAAAACCTTTATTCCACTATCCTCTAGAAAATAAATATTATCTCCACTCTGAGATATTGAATTTGGATAAATATAATTATCTGCTAAATACATATGACTTATTGAAAACTCATCATCAGAACTATAAACTGATACTTTTGTTATTCCATAGTCTCTAAATATGTATATGTAGTCATTAAATGAAATTAATTTATTTAAATCCCCTCTTTCATCACTAAAATCTAGGTCCTTGGTTTTTTCATCTGTCCATGCAAGTATATCGGTATCTTCACTATAAATAAGTTTACCTCTTGACTCTGCTGTTATTGCAAACATCATTCCATAATGCGAACAACATGAAACAATTAAAGGTGCTGTATCGCTTGATTGTAAACTGCTTCCAGAAATTATTGTCAATCCTCCACCTTCTCCTGATAATAACAGAGAATCTGAACCATTTTGCCTATAATAAACAGCATAAGGTGTTTTTGTATAATCATTAGGAATTATAAGTGTATCTAATCGGATTGAAAACATATTATCATAGCAAATTAAATTTTCATCATTAAAGTAAAAAAGATAATAATTATCTGTATCAGTATTTACGTTATACCATTTTAATTTCCAAATTGCATTTACTTGACTTCCTCTGATTGCAACCGTTGATTCTTCTTCAATGTTTGCCGGAGAAGTTGGCATAGACAATTCTTTAAAACCATAACCAGATTTTAAAGTTTGATCTTCGGTTATATAATTATAAACAACCTTTGGGTGTCCCTCTTCTAAAACATTTTCATCAATTTGAGTGTTTGGACAAAGTGAAAAATAATTAAAATTAAATTCTTTTTCTTTTGTTTTTATTGTTTTTATTTTATTTTTATAAAACATTAAATCCACCTCCTCCGAGGCATAATTGTTTCACTTTTTTTTCTTGTTAAAATACATAAACTGTTTTTAAATCTTTCTTCCCAAACATCAGCTTCATCAAATAAAGTTTGCATAAAATAATATTCTCTCGCAACACCATAGGCATAAACTCTTGTTGGAATTTTTGTAACAATCTCATCTTCAATTTCACTGTCTTGAGGAAGTGTTGTATATAATATGGTTACTTCATTTGCAAAAGCAATTAAATAATCATTAAAACACTTAAATTTAACCTTTTTACCATTTTTATCTACAACTGAAATAACATCTAGAACCTTTCCTGATAATTGAGAATAAAAGCATTTAAAATCTTGCAATCTTATTTTTTCTTGCTTTATTAGTGGCATATACTCACTGCAAATTTCGTTATTAATAAGATTGAAGCATTTTATCAAACTTTCTACTATAAGGTTTTGTTCTTCATCAAGAGTATTATCAGTCAGACTCTTTGCTAAATCTTTATTTTCAGTAAATTCACAGGCTAAAATTATGACATCCTTTACCAACATATTGCCTCCTTTATTTTTTCCACCTGCTCTTTTATATTTTTCTTGTAAACCTTATTATTATTTTCATCAATTTCTTTTAGTATTTTATCAATATTTTCTTTTCTGGTTTTTATTGCAAAATCTATAGTCCTATCATCAAGTGCTAAATAAGGAATAGTAAAGCAATAACTGTTTTTCTGTTGGTTTTTGGAGTGAACTTCATATACCCGTTTAAATAAATTGAACACAATAAAATAACTTTCATCAATCTCTTTTAAACGTTGTGCTATAAAATAGCAGTCATTGTCTATTAATATTAAATTATTTTTCAATCTTCCCTCCTAATTACAGACAAATATAAAGAGCAGTTCCATAACTAATTTATTTGATTAACTTTTTACTAAATTATTATTTTAGTGATTAAAATAAAAAGGCAAAAAATCATGCCTTTTTATTTAACCCTAAACCTCATATTTTTAAAAACTATATTAAAAACTTTTATATTAGTTAAATGGATTAGTTACCGTAGATTTTATTCCAGAAATTTTTGCTTGTCCACATGGCTTATCACAAATAAGTTCTGCATATTTTACAAGTGTGGCACTATAAGTTGGATATCCTTGATTTTGTTTTAAAATTCTTCCATCTTCACCTTCAAGCCATTTCCAATCACAAAGTTCATGCAAAGTAAAGTCATTTGTATTTAATAAATACATAGTGTCATCGTCCACAAATCTATCAGCAACAACTGGAATTCCATTATGAGTAATTGTTTTATATCCACCTTCAAGTTCTGTTATGTCTATGTTTCTTCTGTATGCACCCAAATATTCTTGGTAAGCTCTTCTTACTTTACTTGAACAAGTAATAAAATTGATTTGAGAATCAACATTCATGTCAAGAAAATCAATGGCTTCTTGAATTGTAATATCAGAGATTTCTTTTTCTGTTGTGCTTGTATAAGGTTTAAGCCATGGATAACTTGTTTTGCTTACTCCATACAAAGTATCTTGTGTTGAATCAAAAATTCTACCAAGTCCAGAAATTTCAAACCCTTTTGAGCCTTGAACATAAAATTTATCATTTGCAGCGATAGTAACTGATGCACTGCTCTCATAAGTAAAAGTTTTATTAACTCTATCAACATATATAACTTTTAAAGGTGCTGTGTTACTTTTTGAATCTTCCTTATAAACATCTAACAACATTCCCTCAATAAGATTATTTACTTTGTCGCAAGTTACTGTTTTATCTGAAACACTTGATGCTGTTGCAAGTAAACCTGTTCCGTCACCATATAACATTCTTCCAAGATTGAACGAACTTGCTTTAACAAGCCCTTCCATTTCATCTGATAATAAATTTACAAATGCACCTATGTTGTTTGCAGAAGCTCTTACTGCCTTGTCCGAAATTTCAATTCTTCCATATAAATTTTTAAGTTCAGCAACAAATTGAACATATCCGTTTCCTGAGGCAGTTGGCAATTCATCTGTTTCACTTCCTGCACCAATACCACCATTAATTCCATATGGGGCAAGTTTTCTTATTTCTTTTCCCCAAACATCTTTACTTGAGCGTCTTATTTTTGCAAGCAATGGATTTGCATTTACATTAAGTTGATTTGCAACAACGCCAAGATAGACATTTTTTAACGCATTTTCTGCTGTTTGTAATGTTACCATTTTTACTCCTTTTTATTAAAACTCTATTATTTTTATAAAAATAATGTAAAATAAAATAGAAAATATTAAATTAATAATTAAAATATTATTTTTATTAAATATTATTATTTAATTTATTTTTAAATAATTTTTATTTTAATATTATTTACTATTTATTTTTATTAATTATTGATTGTTATTTAAAAGAATTTAATTAATTAAATTAAATAATTAACTAAACATTTTATTTGTCAATTCTTTTGCTTCTTCAAGGGTTTTAGGATTGTCAGGCAAAACTCCCGACAATCTTTCTCCACCTTGAGATGAAATAACCACTGGGGCTTTTCTATTCTGAAGCTCAACCAAATAATTTTCTATAATCTTATTTTTTACATTCTCATCAGATAATACATATTGATTAATTATCGGATCATCTTTTTTGTTGTCATTATTCTTAAGATGAGATAAGACAACATTTGCCCAAGCCAATTGATATGGACTTTGAGCATTTTTGGTAGAGAAATTATTTTTAATTTCATCTACGAAAGTTTTTGCTTCACTATTATTTAAAAGGAACGAAGCAAGCTCAGTTTCATCAAGTTCTTTTTCATTTTCTGTTAACGAAACATCTTGATTTTGTTTTTGAAAATCATTATCGTTCGTTTTATCCTTGTTGCCTTTTTCTTGCTCTGTTTTATCTTTTTCTAAACTGCTAAGCAATTGACATTTTTTGGTAAATTCACTTTGAAGATTATTATATGCATCTAATAAGGCTTCTACATTTTTGAATTTTCCTAAATCTGTCTTTTGAGAGCCGGTTTCACTCACAACACTTTCATCATTCTCCTTATTTAAGGAATCTGTTGGTTCCACAACCGGTTGTTCTCTTTCTAAATCTTCCATTAAAACTTCTCCTCCTTCAATTTTTTATGTTCTTTTATATGTTCTAAAAATAATTCTTCTAATTTTGCGTTTTTATTTTTAGCTTTTTCAAAATCTTCTCCGAGCATAAAAGCAATGTGTTCGTTAATATGTATTTCATGTTCATCTATAATGCTTGGTTTACAATTAATTCCATCAAGCATTTTAAGATTTTCATTGTCAGCCTTTTTTATATGCAATTCATTGATGTCTTGGGCGTTTTCCCAAATTCCCATACCAAGCATCTCTAAAATTTTGCTTTTCATTCTGTTTGAAATTTGTCCATCTTTTTCTTTTAAAATACCATTTTCTAAAAGAGAAAAAATCATTTCTCTTCTTTGAGAAAGCGTTTGCAGGCTGTCTGTTTGATTTTCAATTTCAATATCGTCACTTGAAACATCAGATGATGAAAAATAAAACATTTCTATTTGTCCATTTTCCCCTACAATTTTTGCAAGTCTTGGGAATATGGCATACTGCTTATATAATTTTAAAATTTTATTTGCAATATCTTTTGTCGCCACCTTAATACTTTCAATAGAGGCATTCAGCCTTGTTTCATCCTGGCTGATAAGAAGCTCTAAAGCCGTTCCACTTATACTTGAACTAATAGACCCGGTGCTTAATAAATCATTAACTCCACTGATTTTACTAAATTCTTCAAGCAAACTATTTTCTTCATCACTTAAGCCACTTGGCAAACTTTCACTTTCTAAATATTTAGGTTCATTTGAACCTTGTCTATAAACAAGAACTTTTCCTGGGCATAGTCCTTCCTCTTCCAAATTATCTAAATCAACAGAACCATCTTCAACAGAAAGAACCCCTAAAGATAAACGATTTATAAATTCATGTTTGCGATTTTTCACCGCATTAAAAGCCCTTTGAACAGGAATAAGCCTCTCAATAACACTTGTTCCCCAAAAACAGCCTGGCTCTTCTATGCTTGTTTGACGAACAAAAGGAAAATCTCTTTCTTTATCTTTCCCTACCATAAACGGAAGTTCACCATCAAAAACAAGCTGTTTACCTGCAACTATAATCAATCTTCCGTTAGGATATTCAGAGTTAGGTTTTATGTATTTTTCAATAACAATAGCACTATCATTTTTGACGCACTCTATAATTTTAGGAACTGTTCCGTTAAAGCCCAATCCACCAATTCCCACACTTACATTATCAAGTGAATATGTGTTGACTCTTTCACCTTTAACATCAATTCCATACATACTTTTAATTTGTTCTACAGTATATGCCTTTGCATGTATAAGGCTTTGACATTCGTCTAAACTTTCACAAACTGGAGAGTCAGGATAAATTTCAAATGGACTTACAACGCTAAACTCTATTTCCCCGCTTTTAATGTTTTCGCCTTTTTCATTAATCCCAACCGCCTGTCCTATTGATGAATTCCAAATTATTTTATAAAAAACTGTTCCACAAACTTCTGACCACTTAATCGCTTGATTAATTTTAGCGTCTATTCCCAATTTATTTTTAACCGACTGGTAAATTTTTTTTGATACTTTCGCAGACTGTTTATCTCTTTCATCATTAGTTGCAGGAATAATATTTATTTCAGGTTTGATTTTTGAAAGTTTTGCATATCTCATATCATAGATTGGAGCAATATGATTAAAAACTTCTCTCTCCTGCCAAAAGAATTGTCTTTCTTGTTCTTCTAATTGCCCTCTATACCCAATATTGCAATATTGATTTCCCATAAGAAAATTCATATTGATTTGCCAAATAAGGTCAAAACTTTTTCGTTCTTCTGCCCTTCTTTTAAAATCATCAATAACTTCTTTTACAATTTTTTCACTATCTTTTTTCATTTTCACTCCTTAACTTTTGGTTTAATTTAAATGGACTTTTTACTATCCGTGGTTTTTGTAATTTTGCAATTTCTTGATACATTCCTTTTAGACATTCTTCGCAAAAACTCAAATCGCGTTTAATGATACCCTTTGTAGAAAAGGAATATTTTGCCAAATTATTACAACCATAAAAATCACATTTTACTTTGTGCATACATCTTTTAATCTCCACTTTCATCCTCCTTTAAAATAGATTCAAGCCTTGCCTTTTCAAGCAATAGTTCATCATCTGACATTTCAACGATTTTATCTTCATAAGTTTTATAGTATCTCTCTAACAAAACTTTTACTGCAGATATGTCTGGACTAAAATGTTTTTTTGTAACTTTCTTTTTTGATAATTTTAATTGTCCTTCATCATCAAATGTGTATTCTTCTATTACTTCATCTGCATTATACCCCAGTGCTTTTTTAAGCAGAGCCTTTCTAATCTTGTCTTCATCTTCCACAACATGCTCCTTTGCAACTTTGGAAAAAGTATAATATCTGCGAGAAATGATATTCAATACTTCATGCCAACTTTTATTGTTAAACCTATTAAAAATAAAAAACACCTATCAAGTGATAGGTATTTACAATAAAAATATTTTTAAATATAAAATAAAAATAATATTAAATATTAAATAATATTAAATAAATAATAAAATAAATTAAAATAATATTTTAATTATTAAAATATTTATAAAATAAAAATAAAATCAATTTAAAAATAATTTTTATTTTTTATTGATTATTTTTTAAAAGTAGTAACAAAAATTAAATAAAAAACTAAACTGATATTGTAGAGGTCAAACAAATGAAAAACTTACTTGAATTTAATAATGTCAGTTACTTCTATCAAACAAAAGAAAGCGAAGTAAAAGCCCTTGATGATGTTTCTTTTAATGTAAAAGAAAAAAATTTTGCATCTTTAGTTGGCCCTAGTGGCTGTGGAAAGACAACAATTCTTTCCCTAATCGCAGGACTTTTAACCCCTTCATCAGGTGAAATAATCTTAGACGGAAAACCTATTACCAAAAATGATGGACGAATAGGTTATATGTTTCAAAGAGATCACTTATTTGAATGGCGAACAATATGGCAAAACATTATATTAGGTTTAGAAATTCAAAAACAAAATAAAAACGCAGAAAAACTTAAACTCGCAGAAGATTTGTTGAAAAAATATGACCTTTACAACTTCAAAAACAAAAAGCCTCGTCAATTAAGTGGAGGAATGAGACAACGGGTCGCACTGATAAGAACACTTGTGTTAGAGCCAGCTCTTCTGCTTTTAGATGAGCCATTCTCTGCTCTTGATTTTCAAACACGCTTAAAGGTATGTGATGATGTTTATGAAATAATAAAAAGTGAAGAAAAAACTGCTTTACTTGTAACTCATGATATATCTGAAGCCTTAAGCATGTCTGATAAAATTATTATTCTTACAAAGTGCCCTGCAACAGTAAAAGAAAATATTGAATTAGATTTTCAAGAAAAAACTCCACTTCTAAAAAGAGAGGATAAAGAATTTGGTAACTATTTTGAAAAGATTTGGAGAAATCTATGCTAAAAAGGAATAAAAACATAAATTTTTCAAAAGCAAGAGTGAAATATCTCAAAAAACAAAAAACGGATAAATTTTTAGTTCTATTTTGGCAGATTGCAATATTTATTATATTTTTAGGAATTTGGCAATTATGTGCTGATTTTGGAATTATAGACCCTTTCTTCTTTTCCAGTCCAAGCCGAATTGTCTCAACCATTATTGAATTAGCAAATCAAAATAATCTATGGATTCATATTTGGACATCATTATATGAAACAATTATCGGATTTTTGCTTGCAACAATAATTGGATTCCTGATTGCAGTTCTCTTATGGTGGAGTGAAAAACTTAGAAAGATTTTTGAACCATACTTGATCATTTTAAATAGTTTGCCAAAAATAGCACTCGGCCCTATGATAATATTTTGGGTAGGTTCAGGAACTTCTGCCACAATAGTTATGTGTATTTTAATTTGTGTGATTATCACCACAATTTCAATGCTTAACGCTTTCATTTCATGTGATAATGATAAAATCCTTCTCATGAAATCAATGCACGCAAATAAATTTCAAATATTCTATAAACTAATTCTTCCAAACGCCCTTCCAGAATTTGTATCCGTTTTAAAAATAAATGTTGGTATGAGTTGGGTTGGAACTATTATGGGAGAATACCTGTCAAGTAAAGCAGGACTAGGATATTTAATTAACTATGGAAGTCAGATTTTGAAACTTGATATTGTTATGGCAAGTATTACCCTACTTTGTATTCTCGCTGCTGGAATGTATTTTCTTGTCAGTCCTCTTGAAAAAAGATATAAAAAATAAGTCAATTAATATCTCACCACCAAGAACACTTGCAAGAGGATAAAGATATAAAACAATAAAACTAAATCCAAGCAATGATAATATAAGTGGAAATAAAACACTTACTAGAAAAATCAAAAATTCATTTTTGCACAGCCCTCGCATAGAAAAAGATGAAGTATAGACAAGTGAAAATAAAGTTGTAATACAGCCAACAAAAATAACAACACTCATCAAAACTTTTTGAAACCCATTAAATAGTGATAAAAGTGGCATATCTTGAATAAATGAAGACTGATTTTGAAGTAAAACAATATTGGTTAAAAGCAATATTAGGAAGAGCACGAGTGCTGAATAAAAAGCAACTCGTGTTCTTTGTTTTTTTGTAAGTTTTTGACCTAAACGACAAATTAAAATACTTCCATTTGATAAATTTAAAAAAACATATAAAATGGCATATATAAAAGATAAATACTTTGGAATTGTGCTTTCATAATCTGTATTTTTAAATTCAAATATTGAAAACAAATTAAAAACAAAAAGAAATATCATTAAAGGAATAAAAATAACATTTAATCTTTCAAGACTTCCCATTCCGTTTTTATAAACAAGAAAACACAACATAACTACTGAAATTAGTATAATACATTTTATAAATGTATTCATCCCACTTAAAGAATTGCTTATTCCTGCAAACATTGCCGATGAAAAAATTAAGCACAGAATAAGATTAGAATAAAATGAAATTCTTGATTTAGAAAGTCTTTTTAATGCAAATTCGCTTCTGTTTAAAATATATCTAAAAAAAATAAAAAACAATAAGAAAACCAATAAAATACAAAAATATGAAAAATAACCAAAGCGCGAAAAAAATACAGCAATTTCTTTGCCACTTATAAAACCAGAACCTATAACCGTTCCAACTATTGCGATAACTGCAAAAAATACATTTCTCATCATAATTATTTTATTTGATTAAATTATATTTAGAATAAAATAACAAAAAGGAGTTTAAAATGATTATAAATACAAATTATAGAATGGGTGCTTTTGTTGATCTTTGCAGATGCCCTTGTGGATGCAATCCTTGTTGTGGAAACTGGCAGACATCTTGTCCACAACCATGCCCACCACTTTGCAATACACCTTGCCAAAGCCCATGCCTTAGTCCTTGTAATAATTCTTGTGACTGCATTGACCTTCACTTTTCAAAAAACGCACTCTTCTTTATGGCAGGATACTTAATAAGTAAATCAATAAAGTAAATATCTACTAAAAAATTAAACATTTTTTATAAATTAGTTTTAATGAGTAATATTAGTAAAACAATTTATACTTTAAAAAGGGACTTTGTAAGCCCCTTTTTTAAAACATAATTCATTTAAAAATCTTTACAATGTATAAACTAAAAAGAAAATAAATTTGTAAAATAATAGCTAATTTGATATAATTTTTTACGGAGAAAAATATGAAAAGATTTTTAGGAGAAAAAGAGAACGATTACATAAAAATTTCTAATGATGAGTTTTTTCATTTAAAAAAAGTTTTAAGAATGAAAGAAGGAGATCAATTAATAGCAATTATAAATGATGAAAATGACTATTATTGCACTATATCACAAATGAATAAAGATTATTGCATTTGCAATATTGATAAAGTAGAAAAAAATTTGGCAAATCCCCAAAAAGATATAACACTTTTTCAAATGTTGCCTAAAAAGGAATATCTAGATAGCATCGTTCCAAAATCCATTGAACTTGGAATCAAAAATTTATTCTTTTTTACAAGTCAATGGACAATGATTAAAACTATTAAACAAGAAAGGCTTAATAGTCAAATATTAACCGCTTGCAAACAATGTGAACGCTCTAAACTAATCAAAGCCAATCCCCTTCTAAAATTTAATGATATGATCAATATGCTTGATGAATTTGATTTAGTTTTATTCCCATACGAAAATGAATCAGTTGAAAATATATTTAAACCGGAGATTTTAAAAGACAAAAATAAAATTGCAATTATTGTTGGAAATGAAGCAGGCTTTACTGATAACGAAGCTGAAATAATTAAAAACAAAGGTGCTGTAAGTATAAGTTTAGGTCAAAGAATTTTAAGATGCGATACTGCTGCAACTGCAGTTTTATCCCTTGTAAGCATATTAACGAAAAATTAAGAGGTTATTTATGATATTATTTGTAAGACATGGACAAACTGATTGTAATTTAAACAATATAATTCAAGGTCACTTAGATGCACCATTAAATAAAATTGGAATATCACAAGCAAAAAACACTGCCATAAAATTAAAAGATGTTAAAATTGACATAATATATTCATCTCCACTTATAAGAGCAAAAAAAACTGCAGATATAATAAATGGATATCATCATTGCCCTATTATTACTGATGAAAATTTAAAAGAACAAAATGCAGGTGATGCCACAGGAATGAATGAAAAAGATATTACAGAAGAGATGAAGACAGAATTTTTTAATGATCCACACAAATTTAATGCAGAGTCTGAAGAAGATTTATATCAAAGAACTATACAATTTTTTAAAAATATTGAAAATGTAAATAAGAATATTTTAATAGTTGCACATAGAGGAAATTACAAGGCAATTTATAGATACTTAAACAAACTTTCTTCTAGTGAAAAAGTTGAAGGCATAAACAATTGTGAAATAAAAATTCTAAAAAGATAATCTTTTAATTTTAGTAAAATAAAAATCAAGTTTATAATTATAATGTTTAAGTATTTTCTTTACAATTTATCACATTTATGTTAATATGAAAATTGGGAAAACTTAATTTTAAACAATAAGGACACATAATGAATAATCAAACATGTTATGAAATGCTTGTCAATAATTGTGATCTTAAGAAAGGTTCAATTTTGTTTAATAAGCACAAAATTTCAATAAATAAATTTCTTAAAGATATTGAAGAATTTTCAATTTCTTTAGCTGAAATAGGTTTTAAAAAAGGTGATGTTTTAACAATATATCTTCCAACTTGCCCACAGGCACTTGTTGGTTTTTATGCTTGTTCAAAATTAGGAATTATTGCTAATATTGTTCACCCTCTTTTACCATTAGATAAATTAAAAGAAAACCTGATACAAACAAAATCAAAAGGTCTGATGTTTTATGATATTTTAATAAAAGATCAAAAAGAACTTATCGGGCTTAATCAAATTTTAATTAATTGTTCAATATCAAATTATGTCTTTTTTAGAAAAGGATTATATTATTTATATACAAAAATAAAAAATAAAACTTGTAACCATACCATAAAATATTCAAAACTTATTTATCATAAAAACAAAAATTCATATGCAAATATAGTTTTAAGTCAAGGTCATGCAGATGATGTTGTTTGCACAATGCATAGTGGTGGAACAAGCGGACAACCTAAAATTGTAAAATTGACAAACCGTGCACTAAACGAACTTAGCATATCACTAGAAAAAATGTATACAAGAAAGAATCGTGGAACTGAATATGGTCTTGTTGCCCTTCCAATATTCCATGCTTATGGACTTGGCGTTGCGGTGCATACATGTTTAACAAATAAATATAGCTTGATTTTAGTTCCAAAATTTATTCCAAAAGAAATTAATAATTTAATAAAATATCATAATGTAACATTTATGGCCGGTGTTCCATTAATGTTTAAAAAAATGATTGAATATAAAAATTTCTATGGCAAACATCTTTCAAAACTTCGTGATTTATGGTGTGGTGGAGATCTTTTAAACGAATCATTTATTGAGCATTTTGACACAATTCTTGAAAAATATAAAGCCCCTGCCCGCTTAATGAGAGGTTACGGATTGACTGAAGTGGGCAGTGTGTGTGCAGTAAACACATTTGAAAATTACAAAAAATATAGTTGTGGAAAGGCAATACCTAACACAATCATTCAAATTTGGGATGAAAATGAAAATGTTTTAAATCCAAACACTATTGGAGAAATAGTTGTAAACTCTCCATCAGTTATGCAAGGATATCTTGATGATAAAGGATACATTGAAAAAGATGGGAAAATATGGATAAAAACAGGAGATTTAGGATATTTAGATAAAGAAGGATTTTTATTTATTCTTGATAGAAAAAAAAGATCAATAAAAATAAGTGCAGTAAATATATTCCCTTCTGAAATAGAAAATCTAGCAAAAACACATCCTGATATAGATGAAGCGTGTGCAGTGCCTTATCACTATAACGAAAAAACCTATATCAAACTTTATGTTTCTTTAAAGAATAAAGAAGCAAATAAAGAAAAAGTAAAACGAGAACTTTTCACTTTATGTGAGAGAAACCTTATCAAATATTCTTGGCCAAGACTAATTGAAATCATAGACGAAATGCCAAGAACAAGCTTTGGAAAGGTTGACTATAAAAAATTTGATATGATATAGGTGGATTTATGGAAAAAATAATAAATAATAATGACAATTTAAAATCAAATAATGAAGAAGTTTTAACATCAGAAAAAACTTCAAAAGAAACAAAAAGAATAAAAAGTATTGATAGATTTCGTGGTTTCTGTGTCTTTGCAATGTTAATTTTTCAATTTTTAAAGAATTTTCCAAGTTTAGGCATATTGTCAAGACTTGCTGATCATTCGCTTGAAAATGGAATTATCATTCTTCCTGGAATGACACTTGCTGATATAATTGCACCTGCATTTATTTTCGCAATTGGTTTAACGTTTGCACTATCTTTTAATAAATGGCAAAGATTGTACGGAACAAAACTTGCAATAATTCATTATCTTGAAAGAGCCCTTGCAATAATTGGTGTAGGAACTTTCCTTGACTTATGCAATAAATTCTTATCAATGTTTAGTGGCGATTATACTCTTAATGCCTTTGATTGGACTGTTTTTGCTTTCTCTGTAATTGCTTTAATAGGTCTTGCCTTAAGATCACTTGCCCTTATACCATCTTGGAGAAAAAAACTTTCACCGGTGGCTGAACAAATATTTTATATAGCTCTATCTTGTTTAGGGGTTATGAATATCATAATAACTTCAATTGATTATGCTAGTGTGGTAAGTGGACAAGGTGTTATTTATAGTTATTGGGTTACTCTTCAAGGAATTGGTTTTGCAATATTAATTGCTTTTCCATTTGTAAAAGCTAAATCATGGGTCAAATTCCTTGGAGCAAGTATAATTACTATTGCTTTTACAATATACCATCAATTAGGAAACAATCGTGAACTTCTTGACGTTATTGTTCATGGTGGCGTTGTTGGAGGATTTGGCTGGGGCGCAATGCTTATATTTGATATGTTCATTGCCGATATATACTTTAAAAATAAAAGTTATGCTTTTGTTACATCAGCTTTGTTTTGCGCTATAGGTGTTATGACAACACAATGGCTTGGAACAATAAATATGGGAAGTTGTTCCCCTACTTTCATTTTAGTTGGAGTAGGATTAAGTGGATTGATATTTGCTGTATTTGATTTACTTGATAGATATCATAAAATAAAATTTGATCCATTACTTTGGTGGGGAAAGAACCCAATTATAATGTTTTTAGTTGAATTTTTCGTTATAGGTCTCTATACGTCACTTATGCCAGAATCTGCACTGGCTGGAGCCCCTGTTTGGCTTGCACTTATCCAAGGAGTAATTGCAATAGTTGGACTTACGGCGTTTGCATACTTATTAGCGAAAAAGAAAAAATCAATAAGTTTATAAAAGGAGAAAAAGATGTCGGAAGAAAAAGCAATGTTTGAAGACACTCAAGAAGTTGATAGCAATATCACAAACACTGAAACAGTTGAACCTTCTGTTGTAAGCTCAGAAGAAGAGACAAAAGATATAGCAATCAAAACAACTGAATCTACAAACACAAACAAAAAGAAGAAAAAAAGAACAGCAAAAAGACGTGAAAAAAACAATGAAGTAAAAATGACAACTACAACAGAGAAAAAATCAGAAAGAATTCTCTCTATTGATAGATTTAGAGGACTTTGTATGTTTTTAATGGTTTGTTCATTTATATTCCCATTATTTTCATGTTTTGATTTCTTAGCACCAATTGTTGAACACGGCGATGGTGGTTTCCAGGTTTTACCAGGAATTTCATTTGCAGATTTATTCGCAGCAATGTTCATATTCGTAATTGGGCTTACAATCGTAAAGAGTTTCAAATCAAGAGAAGCTAAATTTGGAACTAGAAAAGCTTACTGGCAATTAGCAACAAGATTCCTTGCTTTAATCGGAATTGGTATTCTATTCAATGGATTTGAAAATGGTTGGGTTGATATCTTCCTTGGGGATAAAACCTTTGCAGATTTATCTATTCAAATCAAAATCTATGCTATAGGATTCTGGATTGCAATTGCACTACTTATTATGTATGTTGTATCAAGATTTGTTAAAAATGATAAATTTAAAGTTGTATCAGAAAACTTATTTAGATATTTCTTAGCAGTTGCTGGTATCCTTGCGCTATATTTCATTTTAGTTGCTACAGCAGAAAAAATCACTGTTCCAGTTAACGGAAATAGATATGGTGGTTGGGAATGGGATACTCTTCAAAATATCGGTCTTGCAGGTCTTATGGCTCTTCCATTTATTAGATTTGATAAATGGGGAAGACTTATAATGGTTGGTATAACATTTACTGTATTAACTATCCTTATGCAAAACGGACTTTTCCCTCTTGCAAAATCTATCCTTGAAGGTGGAATATTTGGTGGATTTAGCTGGGCTTGCATTCTTTTAATGGGTTCTGTATTTGCTGAATTTAAAGATGACAACAAAAAATATTGGATTCTTTCTTCACTTATATTGCTCATTTCTGTAGTTTTAATTGTTTCATTTAATTTTACAGCAGCAAAAAGAGGTTGCACTCCTGTTTATGCAATGTTCTGCATTGCTATTGCTTCAATGATTTGGGGTGGCCTTAACACTATTAATAATTGGAAACCAAAATTTGACTTCTTCGCAATTTGGGGAAGCAACGCAATACTCACCTACATTTCAACAATATTTGTAATTGGAATGTTACTTGGTGGACTTCTTGGAGCTCAACTTGTTGGATTAAGCATTTGGGCAGCAATTCCTATTATTCTTGTATTCCTTGCAGCATTTACTGTAATGAATTGGTTATTAAGACGTTACAATAAATATATAAGAATATAATAGTTGATGGATGTTTGTATGAATTTTAAGGAAGAACACATAAAACAATTCAATGAGTGG
>CALWRN010000068.1 GCA_944383975.1 uncultured Clostridia bacterium
CAAAGGTAATTTTTATAACACATTCACATTATGATCATTTAGATGTAAATTCAATAAAAAATATTATTAAAATTGATACTAAAATTGTTTGCACAAAAGATAGTAGTATAATTTTAAAGCAGGAAGGAATTAAAAATGATATTATAATTGTTAAGCCAAATGAAAAAGGAGAGGTTTGTGGGATTAAATTTTCAACCTTTCCAGCTTATAATTTTGGTCATCATCATTTGAAAAAGTATGGTTTTGTTGGGTATACTTTGATTATTGATAATGTAAGATATACAATTTGTGGAGATACCGATGCAACGCCAGAGCTTGAAAATGTGAAAACAGACGTTTTGTTAATTCCAATTGGTGGAACATATACAATGGACGCAAAAGAAGCCGGAGAATTAACAAATAAGATAAATCCGAAAGTTGCTATACCAACTCACTATAATTTTATAAAGGGAACAGCTGGTAAAGAAGCAGAAAAAATATTTCAAAATGTTGTAAATAATAATATAAAAACTGAAATTTTAATCAAATGATTTGCAAAATGATTAAAATTTTACTTAATTTTTAAAATTTTATAAAAAATAGCATTCAAAAGAATGCTATTTTTAGTTGTAATTTATAGTGTTAAATTTTTATATTAAATTGATTCATTGTCTATTTTAAAGAAATCTTTATATTTACATATTTGTTAAAATAATTAAGATTTATTGCAAAAAACAATGAAAATATTTAAAATAAATATATGATTGACTATGATTTGATTTTAGATAGATTAAATAAATCTAATTTTAGAAAAAGTTTTTATTTGAAGAAAAAGGATATAGAATATATTAACAAAAAGGGAATTGAAACTATTAAAAGTCATGCTTATGATTTTATAAACAAAAGACTTACTCCTGCTGTTATTATTAATGACGGGAAACAAACGCCGATGAGGGGACACCCTGTGTTTATTGCTCAACACGCAACAGCATGTTGTTGCAGGGAGTGTTTATTTAAATGGCATAAGATAGAAAAAGATAGAGAGTTAATGCCAATAGAAATTGATTTTATTGTTGGTTTAGTAATGGAATGGATAAATCGTCAAATAAAAAATATTAATAACTATTGATACCACTTTTTTAAAGATAAAGTTTGTTGCTTTTTATTAAAAACTTTGCTAAAATATTGCTGATATGAAAATTTCTATAATGACTTTAGGGTGCAAGGTTAATAAATATGAAAGTGATGCACTTATGTATAATTTATCTTTAAAGGGCTATGATGTTACAGACAAACTTGAGTTTGCTGATATTTATGTAATCAATACTTGTGCAGTAACAAGTGAAGCAGAAAAAAAATCAAGACAGATGATTGCAAGATGTAGAAAATTTAATAATAATGCAAAAGTTTTAATTTGTGGTTGTGCGTCTGAACATAATTCTAAACAATTTCTTGATAAAAATGTAGAAATAGTTTCTGGAGTAGCAGGGAAGATAAAAATTTCAGAATATATAGATAAATTAATTAAAAACGACAAAAATTTATTAAAAAAACGTGAAAAAGTTGTAAAACTTCCAAAAGATTATGAAGACGACCTTTTTGCAAAACAAACCAGAACAAGGGCATATTTAAAAATTCAAGATGGTTGCAATAACTTTTGTTCATATTGCATTATTCCATATTTAAGAGGAAGAAGCAGGTCAAGAGGCATTTTTTCAATTTTGTCTGAGGCTTCAAAATTAGATGATTCTATAAAAGAAATTGTTTTAACAGGAATTAATGTAACTGATTATAAAATAGATGATAAACCAGGACTTTTAACCTTACTTACTGAACTTGATAAATTTGGTAAAAGACTTAGGTTGAGTTCAATGGAAGAAAGTTTGGTGCAAGAAGAATTTGTGAAAGGCTTAAGTAAATTAAATAATTTTTGCCCGCATTTTCATCTTTCATTACAAAGTGGTTGTGATTCAGTATTAAAAAGAATGAATAGGCATTATAATACTAAAGAGTTCGCTGATTCTGTAAATCTTATAAGAAAATATTTCCCTTTAGCAGGTATAACGACTGATGTTATTGTTGGCTTTCCTGATGAAAGTGATGATGAATTTCAAAAGACTTATGAATTTATAGAGAAAATTGGTTTTTCTCAACTACATATTTTTCAATATTCAAATAGAGAAGGGACTGTTGCTTCAAAAATTTATAAGGATTTGCCTGCAAATGTAAAACAACAACGTTTTGAAAGATTAAATGAATTAAATGAAATTCTTATGGGGAAATTTATAAATAAAAATAAGAATAATAAAGTGGAAGTTTTAGTAGAAGAAAAAATTGGCGATTTGTATGTGGGGTATAGCAAAAATTATATACGTTGCTATATAGAAAGTAAGCAGGATTTGATTAATAAAGTGGTTGATGTCAAAATAAAATATCTTTTTAGAGATGGAGCATACGCAAAAATAATGAAATAAATAGTTCAATTCCTAAATCGAATTTGCTTGTAAAGAGTTAAACTGATGACCATTTAAACGACAAAGGTGTGCCAAGTAAAAGTATATAAATTAAAACGAATTTATGAAAGTTTTATTATGAAAGTTTTATGATAATAAAATTAAAATTATTACTTGTTTAAATTTTTATTTTATATTGATGTTTTTAATTTTTTATCTTGCAGTTTATTTTTTATTTAAAGTGAAATCTTAATAATTTATTTTTTTTATTTTACTTGACAATATTTGATTAAAATGATATATTAGTTAAGACTATGTAAATTAGAAGGTGGTGAGAAGATTGACAACTGTTAAAGTAGGCGAAAACGAAACTCTTGAAAGTGCTCTTAAAAGATTTAAGAGAAAATGCCAAAAAGATGGTATCATTGGCGATATCAGAAAGAAAGAAGCATACGATAAGCCTAGTGTAGCTAAGAAAAAGAAGAGAGAAGCAGCTCGTAAAAGAGCTCGTAAAAGAGGTTAATCTTTTTAAGTTTAACTTTAAAACACCTTGTGCTTATAGCACTTTATAATATTTAAAAAAGGAGAAAGATGATGGCTAACGTTATAGACCAAATTGAGAAAGAAAACATGAAAGAGACTCTTCCTGAATTTAATATTGGTGATACTGTTAGAGTAGGCGTTAAGATTAAAGAAGGAGATAAGTCTAGAATTCAGGTCTTTGAAGGTGTAGTTATTGCTCGTAAAAATGGTGGTATTAGAGAAACATTTACAGTTAGAAAGATTTCTAATGGTGTAGGTGTTGAAAGAACTTTCCCTATTCACTCTCCACTTGTTGCAAGTGTTGAAGTTGTAAGAAAGGGTAAACCAAGAAGAGCAAAATTATATTATGTTCGTGACCTTACTGGTAAAGCAGCAAAAATTAAATCTGCAGACAACAAATAAAAAGAGTATTAATACTCTTTTTTTTATTTTAAAATTTTTATATAACAATAAAAATTAAATAAATTAAAATGGTTTTTGGTGTTTTTATTGTTTTTATATTTTGGAGAAAAAGATGAATATTCAATACTTGATTGATGAATTTATAGAAAATAATAAAGATGAAAAGAAGGCTGAATTTGATAAAGGGCTTATAACAAGCAAATACCCAATTAAAGGGATAAAAACAAGTTTATTAGAAAATTTTGCAAAAAAACTTGCAAAAAATAATATTAACATTAAAGATATACAATTAGATTGCCATGAAAAAATTGTTATAGCCGGAATGGTTATTGGATATGAGAAGTATGATAATAAAGATAAAATAAGAGATTTAGAATATCTTATTCCTTTTATTGATAATTGGGGATCATGTGATATGATTGTTCCTAGACTTAAAGGACTTGAAAATGAAAGAGAATTCTTTGAAAAACTACTTACAAACAATTATCCATTTGCAAAAAGAATTGGAATAGTTTGGCTTATGAAATTTTGCCTTAAAAACGATTTAAGAAATGTGGTAAACAAATTAAAAATAGTTTATGATTCAAATTATTATGTTCAAATGGCATTAAGTTGGTGTTATGCAGAAGCTTTTTTGTATGATTTTGATTATATGTATAATTTTATAACAACACTTTCACAAAAATTTGTGATTGCAAAAACTCTTCAAAAAGTTTGTGAATCCTTAAGAGTTACCAAAGATCAAAAAATAAAAATAAAAAATTTGCGTAAGGCTAACACAATCTAAAACTAGTGAAATATAGAAAAGGAACTTAAAGAAAGTTAGTAAAGTTATTTTATGATAATTTCAAAAAAAATAAACTAAAAGCAAAGATATTTAAAATTTAATAAATTATTTTCTACAAAATTATATTTTTGTTATAATTATATTAATAATTAAGGAGGGGGGATATGGAAATTATTGTTAAAGGAATTGGGGAAATTAATGTTAAACCAAACTTAATAAAACTTACTTTTAATTTTAATTTAAAAGAAAAAAGTTACGATGGGGCTATTAAAAATGGCATAAAAAATGTTGAGTCGTATATTTTGTTGTTGACAAAGTTAGGATTTAATAAAGAAGATATAAAGACTAATTCATTCAGGTTGTCTGAAAACAAAGAATATAATGAAAAAACTAGAACATATGTATCCAATGGGTATTTATATTATCAATGTGTCAACCTTGAATTTGATTATGACATGAGCAAATTAAGTGAAATTATAGACAAAACATCAAAATTAAATAATGGTCCATCATATACTATTAATTTTACAATAAAAGATGATAAAAAACTGGAAGAAGAATTACTTGATGATGCTTATAAAAATGCAGAATTTCAAGCAAAAGCGATTGCAAAATCGTGTGGTAAAGATAAAACATTAAATTGTAAAAAAATTAGTTTTCAACCATTTGATGAATCATTCTATTCACCAACTAGTTTTGATAGAATAAAAATGGCAGATTATGGCAGCTCAATTGGTGAGAGTTTGCAAAATGTTTTTGTGCCAGAGAATATTCAAGTTCAAAAAGAAATTTATTGCTTGTTTGAGGCAGAATAATAAAAATAATTGATATGCTACTTTTGTTTAATAGTAATAAAAAATATTAAAGCCGTTTTAATTTCGGTTAATTGAAAAATGTAATTCTAAAAATTCTGTGTTTTAAATTTCAAAAATATTAAATTTAAAATCTTTTAATTATACAAATTCAAAGAAATAAGAAATATGAATATAAAGTAATTTTTATATTCATTTTTTATTAATAATTTTGTTTTGTAAATTAAAAACATTATATTATACTAAATTTTAGAAGAATATGTTATATTTTATATAATAGGAGATAAAAATGTTATCTAAAGTTGTAAGTTTGGGATTAAAAGGAATTGATGGCTATAAGGTGGACGTTGAAACTGATGTAAGCAATGGCTTGCCACATTTTGAAATAGTTGGCCTTGCAGACACTGCAATAAAAGAAGCTAAAGAGAGAGTTCGCTCAGCAATTAAAAATAGTGCTTTTACATATCCTATTAAAAGAATAACGATAAATCTTGCACCTGCAGATATAAAAAAAGAGGGCTCGCTTTACGACCTAGCTATTGCTGTTGCAATTCTTGCTTGTGATGAAGAAAATAAGATAAAAAATGAAAATAAATATGTATATTTAGGCGAATTATCTTTTGATGGTAGTGTCAGAAAAATTAAAGGACTTTTACCACTTTTAATTTCAGCAAAACAACAGGGGCTTAAAGATTTTATTATTCCAAAAGAAAATGAAAACGAGGCTAGATTTATAGAAGGAATAAATATATTTCCAGTTTCTTCACTAATTCAAACTATAAAATTTTTAAAAGGTGAAGAGCAAATAAATCCTGTTAAAATATGTGATTTTAATGATGTTATTAAGACTCAACATAATAATTATATGGATTTTGCAAATGTAAAAGGACAGGCTGTGGCTAAAAGAGCATTAGAAATTGCAGCAGCAGGTGGACATAATTTATTAATGATTGGGCCTCCTGGAAGTGGAAAAAGTATGCTTGCAAAATGTTTTCCTTCAATACTTCCAGATTTAACATTTGATGAAGCACTTGAAGTTACAAAAATTCACTCTATTGCTGGGGAATTAGATTTAAAAGAGGGAATAGTTTCGTCAAGACCTTTTAGAAGTCCACATCATACTGCAAGCACTGTTTCGTTAACGGGTGGAGGAAGTAATAGTAAACCAGGAGAAATTTCTCTTGCAGATAATGGAGTTTTATTTCTAGATGAATTCCCAGAATACTCTCGTCATACTATTGAAACACTGCGTCAACCATTAGAAGATGGAGTGATAACTGTGGCTCGTTCTAATGCAACGGTTGTTTATCCGGCAAATTTTACATTAATTGCGAGTATGAATCCTTGTCCTTGTGGAAATTATGGCTCAAAGACCAAGGAGTGCAGATGCTCGGCAAGTCAAATCAATAAATATCTTTCTAAATTATCAGGACCTATTATGGACAGAATTGATATACATATTGAAGTTGATAACGTAACTTATGATCAATTAAAAAGTGATAAAAAAGAAGAAAGTTCGGAAGAGATCAGAAAAAGAGTGAATAAAGCAAGACATATACAAACTGAAAGATTTAAAACAAGCAAAAATCATTGTAATGCAAAAATGAGTGTAGCGCAGACAAAAAAATATTGCATGCTTGATAGTTTTGGAGAAAGCCTTTTAAGAGATGCTTTTGAAAAACTTAAACTAAGTGCAAGAGCTCATGATCGTATTTTAAAAGTTGCAAGAACAATTGCTGACCTTGAAGGAAGTGAAAATATACAGGCAAAGCATATCGCTGAAGCAATTTCATATAGAATGTTAGATAGAAAATATTGGAATTAAACAAAAATAAAAATACTATATTAAAAAATATAGTATTTTTTAGTTAAAATTATTAATTTAAATATATAATTTATTTAAATTTAATTTTTTATAATAAATAATATACATTTTTTCTCTGTTGAATGGTATAAGTTATTATTGCAACTATTATTGTTATAGTTTCAACAATATAATAGGCTGCAGATGTGTATGCACAGGTTAAAATTGCATATGTAGCAAGCATGGTGTTAGGTAAAATAGAAAAGTATCTTACAAGTTGCATATTTCTCATAAGCATTGACAAAGTGTTTAATATAGGTGTTATCATTGTTATTATATCATAATAACTGTTCATAAATACAATTCCAACAGTTATATACAAAACTGAATATGAAAGTAACCAATAAGGAGGATTTTTACCTTTTTTTTCATAAATATATAAGATTAAAACACGAGTTATAGATATAAAAGTATTAAGACCTGCAACTAAAGAACCATTTACAATAAAGGAAGCACCATTAAAAATATAGGCTGTGAGTTGAGCAATAAAGTAATTCTTTTTTTGTTTAAAAAATATTCCTACAAGACAGATACATAAAGCCACAGCACCTAAAATTTGGGTAAATATCATTTGCATATTTTTATTATAATATAAAATTATATAAAAACCAAATTTTATTTATATAGAAAAATTTATTTTTATAATTAAAATAATGACAAAATATAAAATAATCAGGAATATGGTTGTTAAATCCATTATAAAAAATGAAAAATGAAAATTTATATTAAAAAGTTATGAAATATATTAAAAATTTGAAAAATTATTAAAATTATTTTGAAATTTGATATATTTCAGGTAAAATCAATGATAGTTTGATAAAAGGGATTATTTTTATTTATGAGTGATTTACAAAGGTTTTTAGTATTTTTATCTCAATTTGATTTTACTTATCAAAAATTTCAGCAAATCATTGACTTTATGGGCGAAGACTTGACTATTAAAAATTTTTGCAAAACCAAATTTGATAAAAATGTGCTTTCTTTTGAAAATTATCAAAAAATGAAAGATAAAGCTGACGAAACTTTAATAAACAACTATATATATAACTTAAATAATCAAAATATTGTTCTTTTGACTAAATTTGACGAAAAATATCCTAGAAAATTGATAAATTATCATGATGCACCATTTTTTTTATTTTGCAAAGGGGACTTATCACTTCTTAATAAAAAATCACTTTCTGTTGTAGGAACACGAAAACCTTCAAATTATGGACGAATGATTACAAGCAAATTTGTCGGAGAAATTGCTAAATATAACATCACTATTGTAAGTGGGCTGGCTTATGGGGTTGACAGTATTGCACATAGAAAATGTTTGGAATGTGGTGGAAAGACCATTGCAGTTCTTGGTTCTGGGTTTAATGAAATTTATCCTGCAGAGCACAAAGGACTTGCTGAGGAAATTTCAAAAAAAGGATTGCTTATCAGCGAGTATTCACCAAATAAAGTTGCAACGAAATATACATTTCCTCAAAGAAACAGAATTATAGCAGGACTGGGAGATGGTGTCTTAATCACAGAGGCAAATTTTAAAAGTGGAACAATTCACACAAAAGATTATGCACTGGAATATGGTAAAAATATATATTCTGTTCCGGGCAATGTAGATAGTGAGTTGTCTTATCTTACTAATGATATAATTAAATCAGGTCAAGCAAGTTGTGTAACATCTCCACAAGATATTTTGAAAGATTATGAAGCATCGTTTATTGATAACAATAAAAGAAGTTTTCAATTATCGTTGGAAGAGCAAATGATTGTTTCTCTTCTTGAAGGTGGAATGAAAGACATAGATTATTTAATAAAAAATAGCAAATTAAGCACAAATATTTTTAATAGTTGTTTGACAACTTTAGAAATTCGTGGAATAATAAATAGACTACCGGGTGGATTTATTGCTTTAAATTAATGGAGGTTAAATTGAAATTAGTTATCATTGAGTCTCCCTTTAAGAGGGAAGCATTAAAAAAATATTTAGGCAATGGGTATGAAGTTTTTGCTACAAAAGGTCATATAAGAGATTTACCTACAAAAAGTTTTGGTATTGATGTTAAACATAATTTTGAACCTAAGTATGAAATCGTCCCTGATAAAAAAGAGTTAATAAATGAACTAAAGAAAAAAGCCTCAGAGGCAGATGAAGTTTTAATTGCAACCGACCCTGATAGAGAAGGGGAAGCAATAAGTTGGCATGTTGCAAATGTTTTGGGATATAAACCAGACCAAAATTGCCGTATTGAATTTAACGAAATTTCTAAAAAGGCAGTTACTAAAGCTCTTGAAAATCCAAGAAAAATTGATTTAAAACTTGTTGACGCTCAACAAGCTAGAAGAGTTCTTGATAGAATTGTGGGATATAAATTATCACCTATTTTATGTAAAAAAATTGCTCCAAAGTTGTCAGCTGGTCGTGTTCAATCAGTTGCTTTAAAGTTGGTGGTTGACAGGGAAAAGGAAATAGAAAAATTTGTTCCAGAAGAATATTGGATAGTTTCTGCTATACTTAAAAAAGATAAATATGAAATTAAAGCTTCTCTTACAACTTATAAAAAGAAAAAATTTGTTCCTAAAAACAAAGAAGAAGTTGATAAGATGCTTGATGAAATTAATGGCGAAAAATTTGGAGTTAGCGAAATTAAAAAGAGTAAAACAAAATCTCATGCACCAGCACCATTTACAACAAGCACAATGCAACAAGACGCATTGAATAAGCTTGGAATGAGTCTTGCAAGAACTACTGCTTCTGCTCAACAATTATATGAAGGTGTTGAGGTTAAGGGAGAGGGTAAAATTGCACTTATTACATATATAAGAACAGACTCTGTCAGAATTTCAACTGATGCACAAAATGCTTGCAGGGAATTTATTAAAAATAAATTTGGTGAAGAATTTGTTCCTGAAAAACCAAATGTTTATCACACAAAAGAAAATGCACAAGATGCACACGAAGCGATTAGACCTATTACAATGGATATAACTCCAGAGATGGTTAAAGAAACCTTAACAAACGATAATTACAGACTTTACAAATTAATTTACGAAAGATTTTTGGCTTGTCAAATGAATGAAGCCGAATATTCAAATGTTGCTGTAACATTTAATTGTAAAGATTATGGCTTTAAAGTTAATGGTAAGACAATGGAATTTCCTGGTTATACAGCAGTTTATAAAGAATATGTTGAAGATGACAACAAGGAAGGAATGGCTGGAAAACTTCCAAAACTTGAAAAAGATGAAATTTTAGATTGTGAAAAGCTTTTGCCTGAACAAAAGTTTACAAAACCACCTGTAAGATATACAGAGGCAAGTTTAGTTAAGGCAATGGAAGAAAAGGGAATAGGAAGACCTGCAACTTATGCTGCAACAATTACCGTTCTTACTTCAAGGCGCTATGCTGTTAAAGAAGGGAAATATCTTGTTCCAACCGAACTTGGAAGAAAAATCACTGAATATTTGGAAAAGTTTTTCTCAAGTGTAATAAATGTAAAATTTACTGCTTATATGGAAAATAGATTAGATGATATTGCAAGTAAAGATGAAGATTGGCATAGTGTTGTATCTAATTTCTGGAATGGCTTTGAACATTTGATTGAAAGAGCAGATGCAAGTTCGCTTACAATGAAAGAACCACCTAAGGAAACAGATATAATTTGTGATAAATGTGGTGGAAAAATGGTTATAAGACAGGGAAGATTTGGTGAATTTTTGGCTTGTTCAAACTTTCCTAAATGCAAAAATACAAAGCCTATTGAAAGTAATATCAAACATATTGGAAAGTGTCCTGAATGTGGAAGCGATATGGTTGAAAGAAAGAGTAAAAAGGGCAAAATATTTTATTCATGTTCAAGATATCCAGATTGCAAATTTATGAGCTGGGATGTTACAACTGGAGAAAAATGTCCAAAATGTAACAGTCCAATTATCATAAAAGGTAAGAAAATTAAATGTAGCAATAACGATTGCGATTATCAAAAAGAAGATAACAAAGAAGACAATAATCAATAAATTTTTATAAAAGCAATTTAATAATTAAGTTGCTTTTATTTTTTATTATTATCATTTTTAGACAATAAAACCTTAAATTTTATTGATTTGTTATAACTTCGCTTTGAAATATGTCTAAAATATATTATAATTGGTTAGTGGTTTAGGTGATATAAACCACATATAATAAACATTAGAAAGATTGCTTAAAGGGGATTGATGAAATTTAATAGGTCTTTTATTAATGTAATTGGTTGTGGATTCGCGGGCATTGAATGTGCTTTATTTTTAGCAGGACATGGGCATAAAGTCCACATATTTGATGCTAGCAAAGAGTATAAAGATTATAATGATATGCAATGTGATTTTGCAAAAAAAAGAGAAGTAAATGAAGCTCTTTTAAGAAGAGAATTATCTCTTCTTGGAAGTCCTCTTATAAAAGCTGAAGAAGAACTTATATTAAAAGGTTACAATAAAGAAGATATTTCATCTATTTTGCTTGCTATTGGCAAGGATATGGTGAAACATAACGAAAATATTGAGTATTTTGAGGCTTGTGTTCATGAAATAAATCCTAAAGAAGTAACTATTATTGCAACAGGTCCAAACACAGATAGTCAAATGTTTGACTTTTTATTGAAGCAGTTTGGTGCAATGAGATGTTTTAGTCATATGCCAGTTTATCCTGTTGTGAAAAAAATTGACGAAGAAAAACTTTTAAAAAAAGATGATGATGAGCAAAATTTATATCTTCCATTGAATTATCAAGAATATATTGACTTTATAAACCATATTGTGAAAGGTTTAAATGAAGAAGTTGATAGTGATAATTTTAAAATAGTTGAAAACACAATGGAAGACCTTGTTGATAAAGGAAAAGATTGCCTGAAAAACTATGCAATGATTCCTGTATTGCTTGATGGTGCAATAGAAAAGCCTTATGCTGTTTTGAAGCTTAGAAAAACAGAAAAAGGCTATAGAATTGAAGAAATTTCGTCTAAATTTGACTTAATAAATCAAATGCAAGTTTTTTCTTCTTTAAATGGTTTTGCAAATTCTATTATTGTTAAGAAAGCAGATTCTCTTGATATTTGTTTTTTAAATTCTAGATATGTTGTCAATCAATTTCACCAATGTTTTCAAAATGATAATATATTTTTTGCAGGATCTATATTAGGAATTACTGGATATGTTGATTGTATTGCAAGTGGTTTATATACTGCTTTTAATGTTAATAAGTATTTTAATGATAAACGAATGATACCTTTACCAAAAAATACTTGTATAGGTTCGCTTGCTAAAAGAATTGTATCGTCAGCATCAACAAAGCCACAACCATACATAGACGATTATGGAATAATAGAAGACAACTTTGATGACGATGAAATAATTTCTAAAACTTTTGGAAAATCAATAGATGCGCTTGCGCAATTTAAGGAGGAATATTTAAATGGAAAGTATGTTTAGAGGAACAACTATTTGTGGAGTAAAAAGAGATGGAAAAATTGCCATTGCAGGAGATGGACAAGTAACTTTATCTGAAAGTGTAATTTTTAAGTCAAATGCACACAAAGTAAGAAGAATTTATGATGACAAGGTTGTTATAGGATTTGCCGGTTCAGTTGCAGATGCCTTTTCACTTTGTGAAAGATTTGAAAATATGCTTAACAAATTTTCAGGGAATCTTATGAGAAGTGCAGTTGAACTTGCTTCAACTTGGCGTGAAGATAAGGCTGCAAGACAACTTAATGCGATGATGATAGTTGCAGACAAAGAAAAACTTTTAATAGTAAGTGGAACTGGTGAAGTTATTGAGCCTGATGACGATGTTTGTGCTATTGGCTCTGGTGGAAATTATGCACTTGCTGCTGCAAAAGCATTAAAACAAAACACAAAACTTTCGGCAAAAGAAATTGCAAAGAAAGCATTAGAAATCGCTGGTCAAATCTGTGTATTTACAAATGACCATATTACAGTTGAGGAGGTTTAAAAATGAATTTAACACCTAGACAAATTGTTGAAGAATTGGATAAATATATAATCGGACAATCTAAAGCAAAAAGGGCAGTTGCAATTGCTTTAAGAAATCGTTATAGAAGAAGTCAACTTCCTAAAGAATTAAGAGAAGAAATAACACCTAAAAATATAATTATGAAAGGCCCAACTGGTGTCGGAAAAACTGAAATTGCAAGAAGACTTGCAAAACTTGTTAAAGCACCATTTATAAAAATAGAGGCAACAAAATATACAGAAGTGGGTTATGTTGGTCGTGATGTTGAAAGCATGATCAGAGATTTGGTTGAAGTTGCTGTCAGAATGGTTAAAGATGAAAAATCTCACGAGATTGAAGCAAAGGTTAAACCTATTGTTGATGGAAAACTTATAGATGCAATATGTGATACTAGAAGGGCAACAGATATTCCTGTAGATAAAACAATTGTTACAGAAGAATATCAAAATGGCAAACTGGAAAACGAACAAATTGATATTGTTGTAGTTGACAATCCAAAACCTATGCTTGCTATTGGTGGACCAGAGATAAATATAGGTTCTATTTTTGATGGAATGCTTCCTCAAAAACATAAAAAGAGAAGAATGTCTGTTTCAAGAGCAAGAGAAATATTGATGAGTGAAGAGTGTGATAAAATAATAGACAAAGACAATGTTTATGCAGAAGCAATCAGAAGAACAGAAGAAGAAGGAATAATCTTTATTGATGAAATAGATAAAATTATTGGCAAAGCAGGTGGCTCAAACAATCAAGATGTTTCAAGAGAAGGTGTTCAAAGAGATATTCTTCCTATTGTTGAGGGAAGCACTGTTGCAACTAAGTATGGTAATGTAAAAACTGACTTTATTTTATTTATAGCTTCAGGTGCTTTTCATGTTTCAAACATTGAGGATATGATACCAGAACTTCAAGGAAGATTTCCTATTAGAGTTGACCTTGACAATCTTACAAAAGAAGATTTTAAGAGAATATTGTCAGAACCAAAAAATTCTGTAACATTGCAATATGAAAGCATTTTAAAAGTTGATAATATTGACTTGAAATTTACAGATGATGCTTTAGATGAAATTGCAGATATGGCAGCTACTGAAAACGAAACAAGTGAAAATATCGGCGCAAGAAGACTTCACACTATAATGGAAAGTTTGCTTGAAGACATTTCTTTCAATGCATCAGGAGACCATCCAATGCTTGAAGTAAATATTGACAGAACTTATGTTCAAAATGCTTTTAAAGATTCAAAGAAAAAGTTTGACTTAAAGAAGTATATTCTATAAAATAAACTTATAGGTTTAAAAATGGATAAATCAAGAATAGAACTTCTTATAGGAAAAGAAAATATAGAAAAAATAGCAAAAAAACATATAACAATAGTTGGTGTTGGTGGCGTTGGTGGATATGTTGCAATTATGCTTGTTAGGGCAGGGATTGAACATTTAAAACTTATAGATTTTGATAATGTTTCTTCTTCAAATTTAAACAGACAGGTGGTTGCTGAAGTAGGAACTATAGGAAAAGCAAAAGTTGATGTTTTAAAAGATATGCTTTTAAAAATTAATGAAAATGCTGATATTGAAATAATTAATGACAAAATTTGTGAAGAAAATGTTTCAAATCATATAGGGAAAACCGACATTGTTGTTGATGCAATTGACAGTGTAAAAGATAAACTTGCTTTAATAATTTATTGTAAAAAGAACAATATAAATATAATATCAGCGATGGGGGCTGGAAATAGATATGATATTCCAAACTTTTATTTGACTGATATTTATAAAACACATGACGATGGACTTGCAAAGATAATCAGAAAGAAGTTAAGAGAAAATGGGATAAAAAAACTTGATGTTGTGACAACAGATTCAAAGCCTATCAAATGCGGAAGCGTTATAGGAAGTATAAGCTATTATCCAGCAGTTTGTGGATGCACAATTAGTGCTGTTGTAATTAATAAAATAATAAAGGAGGAAATATGAAAATTTTAGAAGAAAAAGAATTTGATGATGCAATCAAAGAAGGAGTTGTTTTAGTAGATTTTTTTGCAACATGGTGTGGACCTTGCAGAATAATGGGCTCAATTTTAGAAGATATTGCAAAAGAAGTTGAAGGAAAAGCAAAGGTATATAAGGTGGATGTAGACAATGCTGAAAATGTTGCAAGAAGATTTGGTATAATGTCAATTCCAACACTTATTATCTTTAAAGATGGAAAAGAACAAGAAAAACATATTGGAATTTGGCAACAAGATGATTGCGTAGATTCAATAAAAAAATATTTATAAAATAAAAAATAACGTTTATTCTATTATTTTTAAAACTAATATAAAAAGGAACTTTACTTTTATGTGTAAAGTTCCTTTTTATTTTGACTATTTTCAAAAGGTTTTAAACTTAAAAATTGCTTTTATTGCATAAAGGCATTTAAGGTTATTAAAATACAAGAAAATAATAAATAGTGATTTTTTTGCTTTATTTATGATATATTAATTAAAATTTTATTTTTATTTAAAAATTTAATTATAAAAATGAATTTATTTAATTTCATAATCAAAAATAGAAGCATCATCTCTTATTTTAAATCTAGGGTATTTATTGCACAATTTATCAGATTCTTGAGCTTTGTAAAGTTTATTATAAATTTCATCTAAAGACAATCCCTTTTCAATTTCATTTGCTAGTTGTTCAAAACTATAAATGTGAAATACATTATATATTTGACTAAACCCATCACTCAGACCAATTATTTGTTTTACTTCTTTAATGTCAATTGTTCCATAAAGACCATGGTCAATTGCGTCTTTACAATTAGATAAAGTCCAGTAGCCTTTATCAGTGTTTTGTGATAATCTTGTTTCAATAAGGTTTTCTTTTATAAGTGGAAGTGCATCAACAACATTAATTTTTTTGTTTGTAGCAAATTCCTTTAATTTTTTAATATTTTTACTATCTAGGTTTGAAAGGTCGTTGCGTTTTATTAGATTTATTTTGTTATCGGACGTTTTGATTATTAATTCACAATCTCCTAAAACAAAATATTCAATTTTGTCATTTAATTTTCTAAATAGGGCAATACTTGCACTTGGAAGACTTTTTATTTTTTTTGCACCATCAAATTGATTATATTTTTTATTTATAAGTGAAATTCCATCTTTTAAAATTTCCTTAAGATTTTTATTGGATCTAAGGTTTTTGATAAAATAGTTTTTCATTTCTTTAGCATACCATTTTGCATCACTTATGCTGTTTGTTATTTTTTCTTTTATTAAACCTGTTGCACCATCAAGCACAAAACCAAAGCTGTCGTTTAAGTAAACACAGTCTTCGTTTTTATAATTACTTATTCCACCTCTAGAAAATATTTTTTTGTTCATAAACTTAAAAATTCCCTTTTCTTTAGTTTGCTTGCTATATTATAACATTTATAAGATAAAAATTTAATTAAAATTCAAATGTTATTGTAAATTTTATAAAATTGTTCATTATAAAAATAAGAAAGAAAATTAATAAAAAACAACAAAAAAGTATTTATTTTTTGAATTTTTATTAGAAAAAGCAAACAGATATTGACTTTAAAGGGTTATGGTGCTAAAATTATAATAGTTTAAAGGAGTGCAAAATGGGAAGAAAGGTTTATCTTGATAATGCAGCCACAACATATGTTTCAAGTGAAGTTCTTGCAGAGATGTTGCCATGCTTTAATGCAATCTATGGTAACAGCAATTCACTTCATAGTTTTGGACGTGAAGCAAGTGCTATTGTTGACAGAGCAAGAGATAGAATTGCTCATGCAATAAATGCAGCAAAATCAAATGAGATTTATTTTACTTCAGGTGGAACTGAGGCAGATAACTGGGCAATAAAAGGACTTGCTCATGCTTATTCAAATAAAGGAAAACACATTATTACAAGTCAAATTGAACATCATGCTGTTTTAGATGCTTGTAAACAACTTGAGGAAGAGGGGTATGAAGTTACATATCTTCCAGTTGATAAAACTGGTCTTGTAAATATCGTAGATCTTATTCACTCAATAAGAAAAGACACAACATTGATTTCAATAATGGCAGTTAATAACGAAGTTGGAACAATTCAAAATATTAAAGCTATTGCAAAAATAGCACATGATTATGGTATTATATTCCATACAGATGCAGTTCAAGCAGTCGGAGCAATTCGTCTTGATGTTCAGGATATGGAAATTGATGCAATGACTTTATCAGCACATAAAATCTTTGGACCAAAGGGTGTTGGATGTTTATATCTTAAAAACGGTATCAGAATTGAAAGTCTTATTGTTGGTGGAAGCCAAGAGAGAGCAAAACGTGGTGGAACTTTAAATGTTCCTGCTATTGCTGGTTTTGGAAAGGCGGTTGAAATTGCTGTTCGTGACATAGTAATCAATCAACAAAAATTGAGAAGCATAAGAGATTATTTCTTAAGAAGTGTTAATGAAAAAATTGAATATGTTCACTTAAATGGTCACCCTCAACAAAAAGTTAATGGAATTGTAAACTTATCTTTTGAAATGGTTGACAAGGAATCACTTTTAATGCTTTTAGATATGGATGGAGTTGCTGTTTCAACAGGTTCTGCATGTACTTCTAATTCAGTTGAGCCATCACATGTTCTTAAGGCAATGGGAATTGAAGATGTTCTTGCAAATGGTTCAATAAGATTCTCATTTAGCAAAAATATTTCTAAGAGTGATATAGATTATGTTGTTGAAGTTCTTGAAAAAGATGTAGCAAAATTAAGATCAATTTCAGCATTGACTAAAGCAGGGAGGAAATAATTATGTATAATGGTTTAATATTAGAAAGATTTCAAAATCCTAGATTTGCTGGTGGTCTTCGTGGTGCAAACGGAACAGGAAAGGTTGGCAATGACGAGTGCGGAGATGTTGTAAAGATTTACATATTGGTTGACGATGCAGGAATAATTACAAATGCAAAATTCAAAGCTTATGGTGGTGTATGCACAATAGTTGCTTGCGATATTGCATGTGAGCTTTTAATTGGCAAAACACTGGAAGATGCTTTAAGAATTTCAAATAATGATATACTTGAAGAAATGAGAAGTGTTCCTGATTCAAAGGAATATACTGCGTCACTTGCTGAGGAAGCAATAAAAAACGCAGTTGAAGATTATTATAAGAGAAAAGAAAGAGAAGAAAGAAAACAACAAGAAAATTAATAAAAAAAGAAGATAATTTTTAAGATTATCTTCTTTTTTTTTGTTAAAAAATAAGAAAAAACATATTATTTAAGTTTTTCTTTTAAATTTTTGACCCCATCATTAATTTTCTTTTCAGTCTTATCTATAATCTTTTCAGCATTTTCTTTAATTTTTTTTGTTTCTTTCTCAAGTTTTTGTTCGCTTTTTTCTAAATTGTCCATCACTGTTTTTTCTCCCTTGTTAAATACTTGTTTTGTCCCTTGTGAGTGTTTATATAAAATCATACCTGTAACAAGTCCAGCGCCAAAACCTAAAAGTGTCATTAAGTCTTTCATTGCTCCTCCTTGTTTGTTAGTGTAACCCACTATTTAAAAATTATACAATTTATTAATATAAAAATAATGATACAAAGGTTATGTTGAAATAAAGATTAAGAAAATTGATATTGACAATTTGTTAATATAATACTATAATTAAAGTGAAGGTTTAAAATGAAAGAGATATTAAAAAAGAGAAATAAAACTTTAACTTTACTTGCTGGTTCTGTTTTAATTGGTATAGCAGGGGCTTGTTTGTTAGCAAATGGAACTATAACAAAAAATAAAACAATTTCCCAATTTAAACAAACTGATGAATATGAAAACATTGTTGAAAGAAAAACAGAAGAATTAAATCAGCTTTTAAATGATGGACAATTGACTAAAGATGAATATGATAATGAATTAAATTATATTGCATCAAATGTTTTTGCTGAAGAAAAAATTGTAGAATCAAAAAATGATTATTATCAGGCACTTAAATCATCAGACATTAAAAATATAGTGGGTGGTTCATTTATATTAGGTTCAGCAATTTCAAGTGTTGCGTCTTATATGTATTGTGATAATTTATCTTCAAAATTAAAAAAAGCAAAAAAGAGAGAGGATATTCTTGCTGCAATACAAAAAAGCAATGAAGATGAAGAAATTTATAATGAATAAAATAAATATTTAATTAAAATATAATAAAAAATAAATATCTAAGTTAATTAAAAAAGACAGGAAATAAATCCTGTCTTTTTTATGTAATTAAATTAATTATTTTCAACCATAGACTCTTCTTCTAATTCTTTTTGCATTTCTTTTAAACAATTTTTGAAATTTTCATATTCTTTATTTAAAGAATCTTTTAACTCTGGATGTGCTTTAAGTTTATTTGTTTTGTAAATATCAAAAGCAGTATCAAGATCTTGTTTGAACGATGACGAAAGTAACATATTAGGATCAACAACTAAAAGCCCACCAATTCCATATTGAGTTACAACTTTTAAAGCCATCCAACTTTCTCTTGCGAAACCATTTTCATCAATTTGGCCATCTTTTAAGACTATTCTTGAGTTTTTATCCATTAAAACTCTTTTCTTTGCATTTAAAAAATAAGCACAAACATCATCATCTCCTTCCCAATGACCAAGATCTGTAACGGCTAAGTCGTTATAGAAATAGAGATTTTTTAATACATCCACATAATAACCATCTACATTTCTCATTTCTTGTTCAACACCATTTTTAACAATATAAGGTTTTCCAACATAAGAACCTACATCTTTTGTTGTGATATAAACATCCTCATTTTTAGTTAAATATTTTTTAATATCCATATTAATTCTCCTTACTAGTATTATAGCATAAAAATATAAAATGTCAATATTGAGTTTTATTTATATATCACTTTTTATTACATAATAAAAAGCAGGGGAGAATCCCTGCTTAAAATTTCAAGGCTGGGCATCTTATATTGATAAAAACTCCCTAACTGCCTCATTTATATTTCGCTCCACCAAAGCTTCCTCATGGCACACCAAAGTGTCCTCTTAATGATGCTACCGTCAGGTCCTGACATGATTCAAGGATTTTGATTGCATAAGACCTTAATTTCATCACGGAATACAAATGCACATATTTAAAAAGTTTAAACCGCTATAAGCATTCAACCCCACTGTAGCGGATTGTGGGTAACAGAGCACCGCTAACTCTCCATCTAGCCCAGCAGTAGTAGTTTAACATATAAATTTATTTTTTGCAATAAAAATTTATCTTTTAATATGCGAAGAATGTAAAAAATCAATATAATGATTAAAAGTTATATATTAATTATTAAAATTATTTTGTAAAATATTCATTATTTTTATTTTTATATTTTTAATTATATGTTATAATCAAAATAATGAGGTGGTAAATGGAGAATAGAGAGGTTTTTCAAAATTCTAAACGATTTATTGATGCGTATAATAACATAGATTATGCTTTGAAAACCAGATATAATTTAAATAGGGCAATGGGCTTTTCTGATTTAATAAGAAAATCTGTAAGTATGAATTATGTTGTAAGAAAGTATGAAGATGATTTGATTGATTATGGAAGGCTTAGAAATGCTATTGTTCATAATAATAATGAGGATTTTGTTATAGCAGAACCACATGACTCGGTTGTTGAAAATATTGAACATATTGAAAAACTCTTGACAACTCCACCAAGAGCAATAGACACTGTTGCAAGAAAAAATGTATTAATTGTTTATGCTGGGGCAAGCATGAGAGATGTAATTATAACAATGGCAAAGTCAAATTTCAGCAATCTGCCTGTTTATAAGGGTAAAGAACTTATAGGAGTTGCAAATGGACAAAAAATTCTTACATCAATGGGACAATATATGATGGCAGGTGGAAAATGCTCAAGTTTTCTTGATAATGTTCAAATAGAAGATATGTTGTCATCTTTAGATAATAGCAACTATTATTGTGTAAAACCTATTGACTGCACGGTTGAAGAAGCACTTCAAGAATATGATAAAAATCATAAGTTACTTGCAATATTATTTACTAAGAAAGGCACTCCTTCAGAACTTCCTGTTGGAATTATGACTGGTGCTAATGTTGTTGAAGCTCAAAAGATTCTTGAAAATTATTAAAATTAAAAATTATATAATAAAATTGACTTGACAATGTTTGGGTTATTATTTAAAATAAAGATTGTATTTGAAAAACGTTGATAAAAGACAAGATTTTTAATTAAAGTTTATCACAGAGAGTTATCGGTTGGTGAAAGATAATATAAACAATTAAAAGTTATCACTTTTGGAGTTGGAATTGTGAAATAATAGTAATTATTCCCGGGACTTCCCGTTATAGAAGAGGTGGGTGATTGCCTGCTACAATTTAAGTTTACAAGTGGTTTAAAGTCGCAGTGAGTTCTTGTAACTTATTTTGCGATTTTTTTATTAAAAGGAGATATATATGTATAATAAGGTTGATACAAAATTGGATTTTGTAGGTAATGAAAGAAAAATCTTAAAATTTTGGAAAGATAACAACATTATTAAAAAAGGATTAGAACTTAATAAGGGAAGTGATAAAAGTTATACTCTTTTTGATGGTCCTCCAACTGCTAATGGAAAACCTCACATTGGGCATCCTTTAACTCGTGTTATGAAAGATATTATTCCTAGATTTATGTCTATGAAAGGTTATTATATTTATCGTAAAGCAGGTTGGGACACCCATGGACTTCCTGTTGAAGTTGAAATTGAGAAAAAACTTGGTCTTAACGGAAAACAAGATATTGAAAAATATGGTGTTGAAAAATTTATCAACCTTTGTCGTGAATCTGTTTGGAAATATAAAACAATGTGGGAAGATATGACAGATAAGGTTGGCTATTGGGTTGATATGGAAAATGCGTATATCACTTATGATAACAACTATATTGAAAGTATTTTCTGGGCACTTAAAGAAATGGATAAAAAAGGACTTATCTATAGAGGTCATAAAATAGTTCCTTATTGCCCACGTTGCGGAACATCTCTTTCAAAAATGGAAGTAGAAAATGGCGATAATTATAAAATTTTAAAAGAAAATTCTGTCTTCGTTAAAATGAAAAGTAAAGAGGAGGATAATACTTATTTCTTAGTATGGACAACAACTCCATGGACTCTTCCATCAAATGTTGCAATTTGTATGAATCCTAACGAAGACTATTCAAAGATTGAATGTGATGGTAAAAATTATATTTTACTTGATAGCCTTATTGGAAATTTATTTGAAGAGGGAAGCTATAAAAAGGTTTATACAAAGAAAGGAAAAGAATTTGAATATCATAAATATTATCCTTTATTTGATTATGTTCAAGATGAAGTTAAGAATGGATATTATGTAGTCGTTGATGATTATGTAACAACTGAAGACGGAACTGGTATTGTTCATATTGCACCTGCATTTGGTGAAGAAGACTATAATGTTGCAAAGAAATATAATTTAACGTTTATTCAACTTGTTGATGAAAACGGAAAGATGAGTGATAAAACTGAATTTGCAGGAATGTTTGTTAAAGATGCAGATAAGTATGTTATTGACAAACTTCAAAAAGAAGATAAGATGTTTAAGGTTCTTCCTTTTGAACATGCATATCCTCATTGTTGGAGATGCGGAAGCCCGCTTCTTTACTATGCAAGCAATGCTTGGTTTGTAAAGACAACAGCCATTAAAGATAAAATGGTTGAAAATAATAATGGTATAAATTGGGTGCCAGATTATATTAAAAAAGGAAGAATGGGAAATTTCCTTGAAAATAATATTGATTGGGGAATTTCAAGAAATAGATATTGGGGAACACCACTTCCTTTCTGGGTTTGTGAATGTGGACATACTCATGTAGTTGGTTCAGTAAAAGAATTAAAAGAACTTACTGGAGCACAAGGTGAATTAGATTTACACAAGCCAACACTTGATAAACTTACAATGAAGTGTGAAAAATGTGGAAAAGTTATGCATAGAACACCTGAAGTTATGGATTGTTGGTTTGATTCTGGTTCTATGCCATTTGCACAATACCACTATCCATTTGAGAATAAAGAAACTTTTGAAAAATCTTTCCCTGCAGATTTTATTAGTGAAGCAATTGATCAAACAAGAGGTTGGTTCTATTCTTTAATTGCAGTTAATACAGCAGTATTTGGCAAAGCACCATTTAAATCATGTAATGTTTTAGGTTTAGTTTTAGATAAACATGGACTTAAAATGTCAAAACATCTTGGAAATGGTGTTGATCCTTGGGATATTTTAAATAAAGAAGGTGGCGACGCTTTAAGATGGTATTTCTATAATAACTGTGTTCCTGGACAAGGAATTGCATTCAATGAAGATAATTTAATAGAACTTCAAAGAAAATTCTTAGGAACATTATGGAATGTTTATGCTTTTTATGTTTTGTATGCTGAAATTGATAAAATTGATCCTACAAAGTATAATTTAAAAGATTGCAAACTTTCATTCCTTGATAAGTGGCTTTTATCAGAATATAATGCACTTGTCAAACTTGTAAACGACGCACTTGAAAATCATGATATGCTTTCTTCTTCAAGAGCTATAACAGATTTTGTTGATAAACTTTCAAATTGGTATGTAAGACGCTCAAGAGAAAGATTTTGGGGCAGTGAAGAAAGTGATGATAAGATTGCAGCATATAAAACTTTGTATGAAGTTTTAGTGGGACTTAGCAAACTTCTAGCACCATTTGTTCCATTTATTTCAGAAGAAATTTATCAAAATTTAGTAAGAAATCTTGATAAATCAGCTCCAGAAAGTGTTCACTTCTGTTCTTATCCTCAAGCAGACGAAAAGATGATTGATAAAACTTTAAATGAAGGAATGGATAAAGTTTTAGAGATTGTTCTTCTTGGCAGAGCATGCCGAAGTGCAAGCAATGTTAAAAACCGTCAACCACTTGCAGAAGTTATAGTATGCACAAGCAAAAAATTAAAACTTGAAGATGAACTTGTAGAGTTAATAGAAGACGAACTTAATGTTGAAAATTTAGAGATTTTGCATAATGCTGATGAGTATGTATCTTATGAGATTAAGCCTCAATTAAGGACTGTTGGTCCAAAATATGGTAAGGCACTTGGAGGAATCAAAGCATATCTTGCATCTGTAAATGCTGTTGAGGCTGTTTCAAAAGTAAGAAATGGAGAAAACCTAGATTTTACTGTTGATGGACAAGAAATCTCATTAAGCAAAGATGATCTTCTTATTACATTAAAAAATAAAGATGGTTATTCAAGTGAAACAAACGGAGAAATTACTGTTGTGTTGGATACAAGCCTGACTCAAGAACTTATAGAAAAGGGAATGATTAAAGAGTTTGTAAGTAAAATACAAAATTTAAGAAAAGAAAGTGGATTTGAAGTTGTAAATCATATAAAAATAGAAGTAAATGGTGATGAAAAACTTGAAAATCTAATTTTAAAATACTCACAACAAATAATGAAGGGAACTCTTGCAGATGTTGTTTGCAAAGGTGAAGAAGGACAAAATAAATTAGAATTTGAGTTTGATGGAAATAAAATTGTTGTTTCAATTTCAAAAATATAATTTAATTTTGTTAAAATTTATATAAAAAATAAGATTATAAAACCTATTTTATTAGGATATAATCAAATAAAAATAATAAAAGACAGATAATTTATATTATTCTGTTTTTTATTTTTGCCTACTTTTTGCTTTAATTAAAGCTTTTAGTTGAAAAAAGTGTTAAAATTTGTTATAATTTTAACATATAAGAGGTATTTATGAACTTTAATTTAACAAAAAAACAAAAAATAGAAAGGGCTTGTGGTTATAATCCTATTCTTAAGGGAATTGTTATTGATCAATTTAACAATTTTGAAAAAGCTAAATCTTTCTCTCTTCCTAAACATAATTATGAGGTTGGAGATAATGTAAAATTAAAAAGCGATACAATTATGCATGATCTCCGTGATGATCGTCAATTCAATTTTATTTCTCAAAATGGTTTTATTGCAAGAGATATTTTTGAAAAAAAGAGTATGTCTAAATATCCAAGATGTATCAACTTTTATAATGTGAAAAAAGACAGAACTTTAGCTGATTATATTGATGAATATAGTGGATGTAGCATAAGATGGCTTAATAAGGGGAAAGATGAAATTCATTCTCAAATAATCCCTTTCACAAAAGTTCATAAAGAAATGATTTATAATAAAAATGCGTGGTTTGCGGAACAACTTAAAGAAAGTCGTTTTATGCCATGTTTACAAAATGATTTTTCTCCTATTGCATTTATATTGGATATGAGCAGCAAACAAGGTAAGCAATTTATGGAGGCAAATATTGCAAAAGAGAGCTTTGATGATGATGACGCAAGAATGTTTGTAAGCAAACTTTCATTTCAACGATTTGTTTCAAAAAAACATTCACACAATTCAGAATTTTCAGACAGAGAATCTCATGTTGTTTACGGAATTCCAAAATGTTTTGTAGAAGGAATTTTAGTTAATAGAGATTACGAGAAAAAGCAAGAAAAACTTGATATGATTAAAACTGCTTTTCCAAATGCTTATATTTGCAATCTTGATGGAAAAGTTATTGTTAAATAAATTATTATCATTTGACATTATTTGTTTTTTGAAATTTTTAATATAAAAATAATTTTCTTTAATTTTTATATAAGTTAATATAAGTTAAATTTAAGTCAAAGGTTTAATAAATCTTTGACTTTTTCATGAAAAAATTATATGATATGAATGAAAATATTTGTTTTATTTTAATTTTATTTATAAAAGGATTGATATGAAATTAGCTTCTGATTGGAAAGATTATCAAGTAATAGCCACTGGTGATGGCGAAAAACTTGAGAAGTGGGGTAAATATGTGCTGTTAAGACCAGATCCACAAGTAATATGGCATGCACAACAAGATTTAAAAAAATATAAAAAACTTGATGCACATTATATTCGTTCAAGTTCAGGCGGTGGACAATGGAATTATATAAATAAGTTGCCAGACGAATGGACTATTGAATGGAAGGGAATTAAGTTTATAATTAAACCTATGGGTTTTAAGCATACAGGATTGTTTCCAGAACAAGCAGTTAACTGGAATGATTTGATAGATGTAATAAAAAAAGCCAACAGACCAATTAAAATTTTAAATTTATTTGCTTATACAGGTGCTGCTAGTGTTGTTTGTGCAAAGGCTGGTGCATCAGTTACACATGTTGATGCAAGCAAGGGAATGGTTGAAAGAGCAAAAGAAAATGCAAAACTAAATAATATAACTAATATTAGATATATTATTGATGATTGCAAGAAGTTTATTGAAAGAGAAATTAGAAGAGGCAATTTTTATGATGCTATAATCATGGATCCTCCAAGTTACGGTCGTGGGACTAATGGAGAAATGTGGAAGCTAGAAGATAACTTATTTGATTTTGTTATGCTTACAAAAAAAGTGTTGTCTGATAAGCCTCTTTTTGTTCTTATTTCTTCATATACAACAGGCTTGCAGGCAAGTGTTCTTTCCAACATTCTTGCTTTAGTTTTTGGAAGTGGAAATATTGATGCAGATGAAATAGGTTTGCCAACAGATGAAAAAATTGTATTACCATGTGGTTCAAGGGGAATAAAAATATGGAAGAATTAATTGTTTTATATGAAGATAATCATGTAATAGTTGTGGTTAAGCCTCAAAATGTTCCATCTCAAGAAGATGCTTCTGGAGATGAAGATATGCTTAACAAAGTTAAAAAATATATAAAGGAAAAGTATAATAAAGAGGGTGAGGCTTTTGTTGGACTTGTTCACAGACTTGATCGTCCGACTGGCGGAATAATGGTGTTTGCAAAGACATCTAAAGCAGCAGCAAGATTATCAGAGCAAATAAAAAATAATCAAATGAACAAAACTTACTATGCAGTAACTTCTCAAATTCCACAACTTAAACAGAATAATTTGGTAAATTATCTAAAAAAAGATGAAAAAAATAACATAGTCAAAATAGTTCCACAATCAGAACAAGGTGCAAAGAAAGCAGAACTTAGTTATAAAGTATTGCAAACTAATGGGGAACTTGCTCTTTTAGAAGTCAAATTGATTACAGGAAGAGGGCATCAGATTAGAGTACAGTTAGCAGGAATAAATTGTCCTTTATTTGGTGATAACAAGTATGGAAAAGAAAAAAATAAAAAATCAAGCAACTTGGGATTATGGGCAGGAAGACTTGAGTTTATTCATCCAACCACAAAACAAAAAATGACATTTGCATGTCCACCTGATTGTGATAAAGAACCATGGAATAAATTTTATTTAGACAAATATTTTATAAGATAATTTAAAATATATTATTTATAAATAATAAAATTAAATAAAACCAAATAAAAAGTCAAAATTTTTGACTTTTTATTTTTTTTCATAAGTTAAATTGACTATAATAAAGATAAATGAATAATTAAAGGAGTAATAATGAAAACAAGAAATCAAATTAGCGATAATTATAAATGGGATTTATCTCCATTATGCAACAGTGATGAAGATTTTTATAAGGGAATAGAAAAAGTTAAAGACTATATTCAAAAATTTAAAAAATTTGAAAACAAACTTAAAGATAAAGAAACTATTTTAAAATTTTTCAAATTAGATCAAGAATTTGATAATTTTATTGAACCACTTTATCTATATGTTCATTTAAAACATGATGAAGTTTTGTCCGATAGAAAAAGAAATGAAATGTCAGAAAAAATGAGTCATATTTTAAGCGAACTTTCTATTGAAACCTCTTTTGTTTCAACTGAACTACATGAAATTCCTGATGAGTTAATAGATGATATTTTAAAAGATAAAAGATTTAAAGATTATGACAGAATGTTTGAAAGCATAAAGAAAGAAAAAATTCATATGTTATCAAAACAAGAGGAGAAATTGCTTGCAGGAATGAATTTTTTGGGTGGATTTTCATCTAATATGGAAAAACTTGCAGATGTTGATATTGATTTTGGCAAAATTAAAGATAGCAAAGGAAAGGAATATAATTTAAGTCAATCAAATTATTCAGTATTTTTAAGAAGCAAAGATAGAGAACTTAGAAAAAATACAATAACAACATTAAATGGAACATTTGGCAAATATATTAATACTCTTGCAAACAATTATATTTGTGAAGTTAAAGAAAATTGTTATTTTGCTAAAGTTAGAAAATATAATTCAGCTTTAGATGAAGCACTATTTAATGAAGAGGTGTCAAAAAATGTTTATGATACTTTAATTAGCAGTGTAAATAAAAATTTAAAAGTTTTATTTGATTATTTCAAATTAAAGAAAAACGTTTTGGGATTAAATGATTTTTATATATATGATTGCATGGCTGGATTAGATAAAACTAGTGGGAAAAAATATACTTATGACCAGGCAATAGAAATTATTATGGAAGCAGTAAAACCATTAGGGGAAGAATATGTTAATCTTATCAAAGAGGCAAAGGAACAAAAATGGATTGATGTTTTTCCTAATAAAGACAAACGCTCTGGTGCATATGAAACTGGAATATATGGATACCATCCTTATGTTTTGACCAATTTTGAAGGGGACTTAGATTCAGTATTTACTTTGGCTCATGAATTAGGTCATGCAATGCATACACATTTTTCAAATAAAAATCAACCAAGACCAAAATCAGAATATACAATTTTTTTAGCAGAAATTGCAAGCACGACAAATGAGATTTTGCTTATTAATTATTTTTTAAACAAATCTAATTCAAAAAATGAGAAGATTTATATTTTAAATAAGTTTTTTGATGAAATTAAAGGCACTATCTTTAGACAAACAATGTTTGCTGAATTTGAAGAAAATGTTCATTCTTCTTATGAGAGGGGGGAATCTTTAACAAAAGACGGACTTTGTGAATATTACTATGATTTAAATAAAAAATATTTTGGAAAGGTAAAACTTGTCAAAGAAATTCAATATGAGTGGGCTAGAATTCCACATTTCTTTAACGCCTTCTATGTTTATAAATATGCTACAGGTATGATAAGTGCAATAACATTTGTAAATAAAATATTGTCAAAAGGAGAAGAAGCTGTTAAGGATTATTATAAATTTTTGACGGCAGGGTCAAGCGATACACCCATAAATATTTTAAAAAATGCAAATTGCAATTTGGAAGATGAGAAAACATTTGAAGAGTGTTTTGATTACTTAAAATCATTATTAAAAGAATGGCAAAAAATTCAAAAATAAATTAAAAAAACACCATATTTAAAAATTATGGTGTTTTTTATTGGTTTTTAAATATATAAATCTTTTATTTTTAAAAAAATTAATTTTAACAATTCTTTTATATTTAATTTTGGTTTTTATGTTTTTAAAACTTTTTTCTTTAAGTTTATATAATTTTGTAATCATATATAATGCAATTAAGATAATAAAGAATCCGGCTGTTATACCTGTCAATATGTTATAAACGATGGCATCTCCAGTTGGAATTGAGAAGGAGAGAATGGCTACTTGAGTTAATACAATAGAAGATAGTGCAGATGATATGTTAATACATTTAAGTCCAATCAACAGCAAGTCGTTTGATTTCTTTGATTTTATAAGCCCGCTTATTGAAAAGAATATTTCACTAAAAGCGATTGCTGCTATTGCAATAGAAACAATCATATTATAATTTTGAGTTTTAGGCGACACAAACAATTCTAAAATATAAAAAAGATATAACAAGCCACCACCAAAGATAGTCCATGCAATTCTTTTAAAATACTTTGTTTCCTGAATTTGATTTTTTGAAAGTCTTCTTCCGTCAAAGTAGGCAGTTTTAGCAAGGGCAGTGCACATTGTATAAAATCCACTTATGGAAAGAAATACAGAAGAGACAATTCCGGCAAGGACTAATTTAATAAAAGCCCAAATAAAGTTTGTTATCATGCTAATTTTATTTGTAAAAGAAGTTTTTGATTTATAAGGCATATTTTTAAAATTTTTTACAAGATCTTTTATATTCATTTATTTTCCTTTATTCTTCTCTTTTAGCAATTGTTTCTAAAAACATTCTTTCCATTTGATCCATACAGCCTTCTAGATTAAAACGATTACCAAATTGAAGGTATTGTTTTTTGAGTTCTTCTTTTTCTTTAGGGTGTTCAATCCAATAATCTATTTTATCACTTAAATCATGGTAGTTATTACATTTAAAGATATTATTTGGTGTGATTGCAAAATTTTTTGTTGCACTTCTAATTGAATCTGAAACAACAGGGACTAAACCACAAACAACGGCTTCAAGGCACGCAATCCCTTCTAATTCTACTTCTGCAGGGTGAACATATAAATCGCAGTAATTTAAAAGTTTTATCATTTCTTCTCTTGTAAAATATTTTATTATTGGTCTATTTTTGATTTTTCTTAATGCATATTTTTCTAATTTATATTGCAATGGTCCTTGTCCAGCCATAATCAACTGAATTTTATCATTATATTTTGAATGAGCAATTGCTTTTAAAAGAACCATGTGTGATTTTTCTTTACATAGACGCCCCGTTGTTAAAATTAAAAATTTATCTTTAAATTCTTCTGGCTTTTGACATTCAATACTTTTAACATCTGGGTTTACTCCGTTGCTAATTATATAGTGGTTTGTTTTTCCAACAATGTTTTCAAAAACATCACAAATAAATTGTGTTGGGTAGTGGATAGCATCACAAAATTGATAAATGCTTTTATAAAATTGTTTATAAATATTCTTATTCAAAACATTACAATTCATTAATCCTAAATGGCTAGAAATAAGTTCTGCCTGACAATGAAATCCTGCAGTCACAGGTTTCCCTAATTTTTTTGCTATTTTACATGCTGTAACTCCCATTGGAAAAGGTAGCATTATATGGACAATATCACATTCATAAAAAGCATCAAGTATGGCATTTCTATCAGTTTTTGGAAGTGAAACTCCATTTCTTTCTATAATTTTATTTAAAGGTCCAAGGTTTAATTTTTCCAATATGATAAAATCTTCTTGATTTTTCTTATCTTCATCGCAACATACAACTTTAACATCATGTCCTTTAGATTTTAGATAATCAATCAAATTATATGCTGCAATAGTTGTGCCATTGTTTTTCTTTCCAAGGACATCACAAACTATTACGATTTTCATTTTAACTCCTAGTATTTTTGGGCTAAAGGAATATTATTTAAGCCACTTAAAAATATTATAACATAGCCAAAAGTATTGAGACAATTATTTTAGCCATATTATGTCTCTTTCTTTTAAAATAATAACTAAAATAATAGTGAAAATGATAACAAAATGTTTATTGATTAAAAACTGATTGAAATCCTAAAAAAATTGTAGAAAACTATTGAAAAATCGTCTTAATATGATAAAATAAAATTGAAGGGAACTTTAAAGAGAGGTAATAATGGGTAAGAAAGAATTTAGAAAAACACCAAAACATAACAATCAAAATAGAAAAAATTATTACCATGTTGATGAAGATGTAAGAAAGGAAGTAGAGATTTTTCTAAAAACCAGTGGGAAAGAGGCTACTTTACAACTAGTAAACAATTTAAAAAATAAAGGTATTAATGATGGTTATGTTAAGAACATCATTAAAAAAGCAATTTATTTTGATATTTTAAAGCATCACAAAAATGCTGATAAGAGCAAAATATATTTTAGTCAAATGCCAGAGGAATTTATAGAAAGTTTTTCTTCAGATCAATTCTTTTCAAAATACTGGAAATTTGTTCCATATATATTAAAAAGTTATGAATATAACAAACTTATAACATCTTTTAAAAATCCTATATTTATGCAAGGCTATAATTATGATGCACCACTATATGCTTTTAAAAACAGTTATGATTTTAATGGAAATTCAAGTTCGCATAAACGAAAAGATGGGAAGGTTTCTTTAAATGACCTACGATTTTATATGAATGAAAATGATAAAATTATGTTTGCAAAAGAAGTTAAAACTAAATATGAACCTATAAGTCTAAAAATCGTTAAAGAAAAGAGACGTATGCTCGGAGAAAAAGCTGACAAGGTTATATATGATTCAAATGCTTACGAAAGAACTCTTTCTATTTCAATGTATGTATTGTTAGATGGAAACCCAAATAAAGCATATACATATTTTAGATATGATAGTTCAAATCATTCTCACAACAATTTATATATTGGTAATGACAAAAGAAAAGAAGTTTTTGGTCAAATAGCAGAAAGCCCACATTTTCATTTTCAAAATGTAGATGATAATTTATTGTGCCTTAAAAAATTTGTAGGGAATGATAGATATATTAAATATAAAACAGGCAGATGTAATGCAATAGATATTCCACATTTAAAGAAATATTTACAGGAACTTGATAAAAAAGATATTGAAGAACTTAATGATGAATTTCATAAAGGATTAACATATGAAATGCCTTTCTTGGAATATAAAGTTAAAAATAAAAGAATACATCTTAATTATAATAAAATAATTGAAAAATTCACATCTGAATTGACTGAAGAACAACTTGAAATTTTTAATGATATATTAAATGTTTTTAATTTAAGATCAGATGCTTTGCAAAATAATAGAACAAACAATTTCTTTGATCCTCTTATAAAAGCACTTGACTTGTTACAGTATTTACATAATTACATATCAATTAGTGAAAATGATGTAAGCTCTTTAGAAAGAAAAGAAATCTTATCAAATATAGAAATATTGTTTGCAAGTAATATTGTTGATGGAATATGTAGAAATTCTTCAAAATTTTTGGAAAAGAGATATCGTCCACTTTATTCAATAAAATCAGATTATTTAACAAAAATAGAGCAAATTAGCAGCGAAGAAAATTTAGAAGAAAATAATTCAGAATATACTATAAAAGAAGACTGTAAATTTAGTTGTATTGATAATGTGGATTCTAAATGTGAAAAAATAGAACAAAATGACTATGATTATGAAAACTATTCACAAATAAAAATAGAAGAGGTTAACCATGAAAATTGAAAAAGCTGTTGAAACATTAAAAGTTTATATTGGAAAGGATAGTATAAAAAAAATCAATAGTCAAAAATATGAAATTGAAACCAAACTTATACATCTTGGCAGTTTAGATCCCTTAAAAATTTATTTGGTAGAGTTAAATGAAAAATTATATTTTGCTGATTATGGATATATTTTGAATGAGTTTAACAGCCCAAAACTTTCAGAAGACAAATTTAAATTTTTATATAACTTTTTACAAAAAAGCAAAATTAATTTTGAAAACAATGAAAGATTATTTATGGAAACTAATGATGAAAAAATTGTTTTTGATTATAATTTGTTTATTATTGGAATTTCAATACTTCAATCAATTTTAGTAGATTTTTAAAATGGGGAAAAGATACTTTACTAGAAGTATCTTTTTTATTTTATTTTGTTTCAATTTAAAGTTGCAATTTAGATTTTTAAAATGTATAATATAAGTGAGAAATACATATCAATTTACCCTAATTTATATTAAATTTTGTATCTTGTAACAAAATTTTATAATACAATTGATAAGGAGGGGCGAATGAACATAATAGAAGTAGAGAATTTAACACAAGATTATGGTCATGGAAGAGGTGTTTTTGATGTTTCATTTTCTGTAAAAGAAGGGGAGGTTTTTGGCTTTCTAGGACCAAATGGAGCAGGAAAATCTACTACAATTCGCCATATAATGGGTTTTTCACGTCCACAAAAAGGTGATACAAAACTATTTGGACAAGAAACATTTCATAATTACTATAAAATCTTAGGCAAGGTTGGTTACTTGCCAGGGGAAATAGCTCTTCCAGAAGGTCTATCTGGATGGGAATTTATTGATATGATGTGCAAACTTCGTAACATTGAAAATAAAGATAGATTAAATTATTTGTTAGATAAATTTAAACTAAATCCAAATGCAGAGACAAAAAAGATGTCTTTAGGTGATAAAAGAAAACTTGCAATTGTGACTGCTTTTATGCATGATCCCGAGGTTTTAATCCTTGATGAACCAACCAGCGGACTTGATCCTGTGATGCAACAAAATTTTATTGATTTTATAAAAGAAGAGAAAAAACGAGGTAAAACTATTTTATTATCTTCACATATGTTCAATGAAGTTGAGGCAACTTGTGACAGAATTGCAATTATAAAAGATGGGAAAATTGTTTCAATGTTTAATGCCAATGATATTAAGCATAACGAAAATAAAAATTTTATGATTTATTTTTCACAGCTAAAAGAACTTAAAGAATTTGTTTCAAGTTTGCCAAAAACAAGAAAAGATGTTACGAATATAAAAAGAATTGGTGTAAAATCTTTTAATGAAGATGATTTATCTGTTTTAGTTGCTGTTAATGATAAGGATATAAATGAATTGGTTGAGATGCTTGCAAAATATAAGATAAAGGCTTTTAAACAAATTAAGTTTACTCTTGAAGATTATTTCATGCAATTTTATAAGGAAGATAAAAACTTTGGAGGAACATTCTGATGGAAGTTATAAAAGTTCAAGATCTTACTAAAGATTACGGAGAAAATCGTGGGATTTTTGACATATCTTTCTCTGTGAATAAAGGTGAAACCTTTGGATTTGTAGGAACAAATGGCAGTGGAAAAACCACAACCATTCGTCATATCATGGGTTTTTTAAAGCCTCAAAAAGGTGAGGTTAGTGTTCTTGGAAAAGATGCTTGGAAAGATTCTTGTGAAATAAAAAAATATGTTGAATATGTGCCTGGAGAAATTGCATTTCCTGACTTAAGAGATGGAACTTCGTTTTTAAAAGCGCAAGCAGAATTATTAAATCTCAAAGATATGAGCTATGCAAATTATTTGATTGAACAATTACAACTTGACCCTTCTGCTAATTTAAAAAGAATGAGTAAGGGTATGAAACAAAAGACTGCGATTGTTGCTGCATTGATGGCTGATAAAGATATACTGATTCTTGACGAGCCAACAACAGGACTAGACCCTCTTATGAGAGAGACCTTTCTTAAGCTTATTTTAGATGAAAAGAAGAAGGGAAAAACAATTTTGATGAGCAGTCAAATGTTTGATGAACTTGAAATTACTTGTGATAGAGTTGCTCTTATATATAATGGACGAATTATTGATATTGCAGATATAAATCAACTTAAAAATTTGCCATACAGGTCTTATAAAGTTGAATTTAAAACACCAGAAGATTACATAAAATTTAAAAAACTTAAATTTGAAATAGTAAGAGACCAAGAAAAATATAATCAAGTAACAATCAAAGTTTATGATAAAGAAATTAATAGGTTATTTAATATACTGCAAAATTATAATTTAAAATTTATATCTGAAGTTAAATATAATCTTGAAAAATATTTTAAAGAAGTTTTAACAAAAGTTCATGAAAAAGGAGGGTAAAATGTATTTTAGTAAAGCACTTTTTAAACAATCTGTAAAAGCAAACTGGATTAAATGGGTTGCAGTTACTGTATCAACTTGTGTTATGCTTGCTATAGTCATTATAGTTCTTGGGAATTTAGGAATTAATGACATAAGAGATTCTTTAAAGAATGTTTTTGTTCAGGCAGATCAAGAATCTTATTTAAAGGAAAACGCTGTAGACAGTTATGATTTGTATTTAATGACCTTGTCAAATTATAATGATACTCAATCTTCAGCAATGTTTGTAGGTATTGCCACAGGAAGCTATGATAATAAAGTTGAAGAATTTAAAACTGCCAATGAAGGCAGAGAACCTAGCGATGAGGAAAAACAAGCGCTTATAGAACAAACAGCATTAGAACTTAAAATGTATGTTCAACAACCAGGTATTTCAGGAAGTTTGCCAGAGGGAATAACACCTGATATTATTTACACTTTAGTTAAAGATTTGTTAAATGTTTATATTCAAGATACAACTGTTACTGGAACAGATTTGTTTGACAAATATTTCTTAAATCAAATTTATAACCTTTCTTACCAAGAAGTTTATAATCAAGAGATAGAAAAAGGAACACTTGAAGAAGAAGCTGTTACTATAGCACAAACAAAAGCAAGTTCTTCAAAAACTATTGCAGAAGATGCAATTAATAAATACAAAGAAGATAAAACTAGTGCTGGTGTAGGATTTGCATTTAATGTAGAAAACTATAAATCAGTTGCAATGCATTATGTTAATGAAATGATGTATCAAAATGTTTATCAATTGCAAATTGAAAGTGGTGTAACTGAAGAGGAAGCAAATCAATATGCAGTTTCTGTTAAAGTTATCTCAAACACTGCAATAAGCACATATCAATTATGGTTAAATGAAGGAAAAACAGCAGAAGAAGCAAAAGCAGAAGCAACAAAAAGCATTTCAGATCAAATACCTGAAAAAGTTGCAGATGCTTTAAGTGAACTTGGTAACATGGATATCTATGGACTTATTATTGGTTCAATTTTCTATAAAATAGCAGGTTTGTTGCTTCCAATGGTGTTTGTAATCATGACTGCAAATGGTTTAATTGCAGGGCAGGTTGACTCTGGCTCTATGGCTTATGTATTATCAACACCAACAAAAAGAAGAACAGTTACTGCAACACAAATGACTTATTTATTGGTTGCATTATTGGCAATGTTTGCTCTCTTAACAGTGGTCAGTGTAATTGCTGTATGGGTTGTAGGTGGAAATGCTTTTGCAATTAATTTTGGAGAAATATTGTTATTAAACTTAGGAGCATTTTTAACAACATTTGCAATAGCAGGGTATTGCTTTATGTGTTCAGCAATTTTTAACAGAACTAAATATTCTATGTCTATAGGCGGTGGACTTACAATATTCTCACTTGTTTGCACAATTTTGGGATTGTTTGGATCAGAAGTTGTTCCATCTGCAATGAGAATATCTCAAATGAATTTCTTTAATTATTTGTCAGTGATTACATTGTTTGATACAACATCAATTTTAAATGGTTCTTTGTCATACTTATGGAAATTTGGAATTCTTCTTGCTATAGGTATAGTTACATTTATAATAGGTGTATTTAGGTTTGATAAAAAAGATTTACCATTATAATAGATAAAATAAACAAAAAAAGAGGCTTTAAAAGTCTCTTTTTATTTATTTTGTGATGAATTTAAGTTTAATACAAGGTTTTTTAATAATTCTGCATATGTTTTTGCAGTATTAAAATTTATATGTTCACACATAATTCTGACTTTGGGTTCAGTGCCACTTGCTCTTACAAGAACTCTTCCATTTTCTCCAAATATTTGTTGTATTTTTAATATTTCTTTTGAAAGTTTGTCAGAATTTAAAATCCTAAATTTATCAACTACAGGAACATTGATGTTAGCTTGAGGGAACTTTACAAATTTTACAAGTTTTGAAACTTTTTCTTTTTGATTTTTTACAATATTTGATATAGCAATAGCAGTTAAAACCCCATCACCAGTTGTTGCTAGGTTGTGGATTATAATATGCCCAGAAGGCTCTCCACCTAGAAGTATATTATTATTTTTCATTTTTTCAACAACATACTTGTCTCCAACATCTGCTCTTATCAATTTTATTCCTTGCAAATTAAGTGCTTTTTCTAATCCCTTATTTGTCATAACCGTTCCAACAATCTCTTTAGGGTGCAAAGTAGAGTAATTTGAAAGTAAATATAAAATATCATCTCCATCAATTAAATTACCTTTTTCGTCACAACATATTATTCTGTCAGCATCACCATCAAAAGCAAAACCTATGTCAGCATTGTTTTTCAAAACAGTTTGAACAAGTTTGTCAGGATATAGAGCTCCACAGTTGTTGTTAATATTAATTCCATCGTTTTTATTGTTAATTGAAATGACATTAGCACCTAATTTTTCAAAAAGCTCTTTTGCAATTTTATATGAAGCACCATTAGCACAATCTAAAACGACTTTTAAACCACCTAATGATTGAAAGTGTTTTAATATTTCCTTTTTATATTCTTTGATAAGTTTAGGCTTAAAATAGAATCTACCTAAATTTTCGTATCCATACAAAGAAGTTTGAATAAATTTACGCTCAATTTGATTTTCTGTTTCTTCAGATATTTTGTAACCATATTTATCAAAAATTTTTATTCCGTTAAAATTGCTTGGATTGTGACTTGCACTGATAACAACACCAAAATCAAAAGCAAATCTTTTTGTTAAAAATGCTATGATAGGGGTGGTTGTGATTCCAGCATCAACAACAGAAACACCAGTACTCATTAAACCGCTTGCAAAAGATAAAGACAAAACATCACCAGAAGTCCTAGTATCTCTTCCAATTAAAACCTTTTTTTTGTCACATAATCTTGCCACGCTGTTGCCACGACTATATGCAATAGACGGAGAAATTTCTTCTCCATAAACACCTCTTATTCCATCAGTTCCAAAATATACTCCCATAAATACTCCTTTTTAAGTCAATATTAAGAAAATATAATAAAATATTAAAAAATTAATAAAAATAATTAATTAATAAAAAAAATAAATTAAATATTAAAATAAAAACAAAAAAATATAAAAAATAATTAAAAATAATAAAAAATATTAAAAAATAAAATATAAAATAAAATCAATTATTTTTTTAATAATAAAATAAAAATTAATAATATAAAATAATTTAATTATTTTGTCATTTTACCAATATTTTTTTGCTCTTTTTTGTTTATTTTCTTGTTTTACTCTTCCTATAACAAAATCTTCTTTTTCTACATTTTCAGTTATTGTTGTTCCAGCACAAATATAGCTATCATCTTCTATTTTTAGTGGTGCAATAATATTGCTGTTAGAACCTATAAAGACGTGATTTCCTACATAAGTTTTGTTTTTCACTTTTCCATTGTAGTTTGCAAATATTACTCCACAACCGATATTGCAATTTTTTCCAATATCAGCATCACCAATATAAGAGAGATGACTTGCTTTTGTATCATCACCGATATTGGAATTTTTTATTTCTACAAAATTTCCTATTTTGCAATTATTCCCAATTTTACTATTTGGTCTTATGTGCGAGAATGGACCAACATTGCAATTGTTTCCAACTATGCTTTTTTCTATTACAGAGTTATGAATTTTGCAATTATTACCAATAGTGCAATCTAACAAGAAGTTGTTAGGCAATATAATGCTATCATCACCAATATATGTATCTCCATCAATATGGTTGTTTTCATATATGGTAACATTTTTCCCAATTTTTACATTTTTCCCAATAAAGCAAGTTCTTTTATTTAAGAATTTTGTCATATTCTCTCCTTATGTATAATTGATTTTTATCAATCCTGTTAATAATAATCAAACATTTTACAAAAATATATATGTTTAAAATGGTTGCTTGTTTCCTTAAATGATTTTTTTGCATAAGTAAGTATATCAAAAGGAGTGCTTATGTGTGGAATCATTGGTTTTATAGGTAAGAATGTTAAAGAAAATCTTGTTCAAGGACTTGAGAAACTGGAATATAGGGGATATGATTCATCGGGAATGGTCATTTTGCATAACCACAATTTTTTCGTTGAAAAAGCAATTGGCTCAGTTGAAAAATTAAAAGAGAAAGTTAAAGATATAGAATTTGATGGGATTGGAATTGCTCACACAAGATGGGCAACTCATGGAAAAATCACCATTGAAAATTGCCATCCACATTTTTCTTCAGATAATAATATAGCTATTGTTCATAATGGAATTATAGAAAACTTTGAAGAATTAAAATTAAAATTAGAAAAGAGTGGCAAATACTTCTATGGGCAAACTGACAGTGAGGTTATCGCAAAACTTTTATCAAAAAGGTTAACTATTAATAAAATAAAAAGACTTATAGGCAAAATAGAAGGTTCTTATGCAATAGCTTTAATTTCAAAAAATAATAATGAAATTTATTTTGCTAAAAATAAGAGCCCTTTATATGTTGCACAAGGGATTGATTGTTCATTAATTGCTAGTGACCCGTGTTGCTTTGTTTCTAAATGTGATAAGTTTTATACAATAGAAGATGGAGAGTATGGAAAAATTTCGTTAAATGGCTTGGAAGTTTACAATAGAAATGGAGAAATGATTGAAAAACAGGCACAACAGTTAAATTTCTTTTTTAAAGATACAAACAAAGAGAAGTATTCTCACTATATGATTAAGGAAATAAATGAAAGCAAGAATGTTCTTGTGAATTTAATTAAAAGATATCAAGAAAAAGACATTATTAAAAAACTTAAAGGAATAAATATTAAGAAATTCAACCGAATTTATTTAATAGGTTGTGGAACTGCTTACCATGCAGGTTTAGTTGGTGAGAAATATTTAAAAGAAAGATTTAAAATAGATGTCTTTACGAGAAAAGCAAGTGAATTTTTCTATCAAAATGATGTTCTAGATGAAAAATCTCTTTGTATTTTTATTTCTCAAAGTGGAGAAACTGCTGACACTATTTCTGCAATGGAAGAGACAAAAAAATATAAAACATTAAATGTGGCAATAGTTAATACTGAATATAGCACATTGGCAAGCAAATGTGATTTAGTTTTTCCTATTTGTGCAGGGCAAGAAAAGGCTGTTGCTTCAACAAAAGCATATTTTGGACAATGCTTGGTATTATATATAATGGCATCTTTTTTAAATGGTGAAAATTTTATAGAACATTTGATGTCGTTTAAAAAGGATTTTGATTTTGGAAATGATAATAAGATTATGCAACTGGCAGATTTGCTAATCAATAAGAATTACATCTTTTTCATAGGAAGAGGCTTTGATTATATCACAGCTCTTGAAGCATCTTTAAAACTTAAAGAAATAACTTATATATTTTCGTATTCTGAATGTAGTGGAGAACTAAAACATGGAACTTTAGCACTAATTAATCAGGGGATCCCAGTTATTGTGATTGCAAATGATGAAAAATGTTTTAATAAGACTTTAAATAATGCCTATGAAGTAAAGTCTAGGGGTGGAGAACTCGTTTTAATTTCTTCAATTGATATTGATAATGAAATTGAAAATAATTTTGAATATTATATAAAAATAAAAGATTGTGAAAGTGATTTAAAACCATTACAAACAATTGTTGTTTTGCAAAAGCTTGCATATTATACTGCCATCAAAAAAGGATTAAATCCTGATAAGCCAAGAAATTTGGCAAAAAGTGTAACAGTAGAGTAATTTATTAAGAGATCATAATTTCCATTCAGTAAAGATAAAATAATAACACAATTTAATTTTTTCATATAATGTAATGTATATAAATCTATTCTATATAAAAGGTTGATACAATGAATAATTATTTTTTTCATAAATTTAATTGCTTTCAAAGAAAGAATAAAGAGTGCAAGTTTTATCCAGATTTGCTTTTTACCGAAAAATGCAAAGAAAGTGAATTTAACAATAATTTACCAAATTTTTCTGGAATAACAGGGCCGACGGGACCAACTGGTTCTACTGGACCTACCGGTGCAACAGGGGCGACTGGTGTAACTGGTGCAACAGGACCAACAGGTCCTACGGGTGTGTCTACAACATTAGTTGAGGTTGGGTCTACTATAACATTACCTGCTGGAGAAAATGCAAGAGTAGAACAAACAAATATAGGTCAAACTGCAGAATTAACATTTTATATACCTGCTGGATTAAACGGAGCGACAGGTCCCACTGGCGCAAATGGAGCAACCGGTGCAACTGGGGCAACAGGACAACAAGGAGTTACAGGTGCAACAGGAGCAACAGGATTAAATGGGGAAATTGGGCCAACAGGGCCAACCGGACCTACGGGAGCAACTGGTGCGACAGGAAATTCAGGGGCGACAGGTGCAACAGGTCCAGCCGGAAATACAGTTTTTAATCCATATAATATTTTTGTAAGAAGTAATACTGTTGGTGGAAATGGGACTCAAAGCAATCCATTTCCAACACTAACTGACGCACTTAATGTAGTAGCAAACAATGGAACTATTGAGTTATATGATGGAACATATCCAATTGATGAAACGGCAACATTATCAAAAAATAATATCACAATAAAAGGTAAGCCTAATGCAGTGATTTTTCTGACTGCAAGTGTTGTCCCATTATTAATTACAGGAAGCGGAAATACAATTGAAGGATTAACATTTACAAGTGATAATCCGTATCCTGTTGAGTTTATTCAGATTGGTGGAAATAACAATGTTATAAGAGATAATATTTTTTATGGACCACAACAAGGAGGAAGTTCTGATACATGGGTGGTTAATAGAGGAATTGTGACACAAAACAATACTACAAACAACTGGATTGACGGAAATATTTTTTATTCTTTAAGACAAAGTGGATATTTAAATCCAAATTCAACTGGTTATATAACTCACAATGTGGTATTTAATACAAGAGGTTGGGTTGTTGATCAGGCACTATTTCAGTTTTCTGGTAATTCTTGGGGAGAGCCTGAAAATGCAGTGGATATTGCCTTGCTTTCTGGGACGACATCTGGAGTTCCTTATAGTTCGGTCAGTGATTTACAAAACAATAACAGCAATGCCAATATAAGTGATCAAAGATAAAAAATTAAAAAAATATAAAGTTTAATATAAAAATAACATAATATTTTGAAAAATTTGAATTATATGTTAAAATAAAAATGATAGATGTTAAAACTATCATTTTTTTGCAGGTATAATTTAGTGGTAAAATGTGCGCTTCCCAAGCGTAATTCGCGGGTCCGATTCCCGTTACCTGCTCCATAAATTAAAAAGGAGATACTATGTTAAATTTACGAACTACTTTACTTTATATAGTAAAAGATAATAAAGTTTTATTAGCAGAGAAAAAGCGTGGTTTTGGTGTCGGAAAAATAAATGGTGTTGGTGGAAAAATTGAACCTGGTGAAAGTATTGAACAGGGCATGATTAGGGAAACGTTTGAGGAGATAAATGTAAAACCTATAAATTATGAGCAAAGAGCGGTGATTCATTTCAGTCTTTTCTATAAAGGAGAATGGGCAAAAGAAGATACTTATGTTTTTGTTGCTTCTGATTATCAAGGAATCATTCAAGAATCAGAAGAAATGAAACCTCAATGGTTTAATATTGATGAAATACCTTTTGATAAAATGTTTTCAGGAGATAAACTTTGGGTTGGAGAACTTTTAAAAGGCAAACATTTTGAAGCATTTGTAGATTTTGATAAAGATTTTAATACTAAATCTTTTGATATAAAGTTTGATGATGAAAAATAATCAAAAAAGTATTAAGATTGTTTATAAAAAGGATTTTAAATTATGATAAAAGGAGAGATTAATGAAAAGATGTGTTGTTTATTTCAGTGCGACTGGGACTACAAAAATTCTTGCAGAGAAATTGTCAAAAGTGATAAACGCTGATTTATTTGAGATTATACCCAAACAACCATATACAGAAGATGATTTGAATTGGATGAATAAGAATAGTAGGTCAAGTTTAGAGATGAAAGATAAAAATTCTCGTCCACAGATGTTGAATTTTATAGATGTGAAAGATTATCAAAAAATTTATTTAGGTTTTCCTATTTGGTGGTACACAGCGCCAACAATAATAAAAACATTTTTGGAATCACAGGATTTTTCTAATAAAACGATTTATTTATTTGCTACTTCAGGTGGAAGTGGACTTGGTAATACTGATAAAGACCTTATGCCTTGTGTAAGTAAAACAACAAAAATTATTCCATTAAAGGTTTTTAAGGCTAGTGATAGTGAAAAATCTATAAATGATGTTTTATCAGTAAACTAAAAATATGAAAATTTAAAATAGATTAAAATTGTTTATATAGTGTTAAAAAATTATATGAATAGTTTTTTATTCAAATTTTAGTTGAAATAGTAATATTATTTTATAAAAGGTATTAAAAACTCAATCAAAGTATGGTATAATTATCTCAATAGGAGAATAAATGAGTAAAACTATTGAAATGCTTAAAAATTATATTCCTTATAATGAACAAGAAGAAAGGGATAAACAATTTTTTATAGAGTGTGAGAAAAAAGAACAGATTTTAACAAGAGAAAATGATTTATGTCATCTATGTAGTTCTGCACTAATAGTTAACAAAACAAGAGATAAAGTGTTATGCATTTATCACAATATATATGATTCATGGACTTGGGTTGGTGGACATGCTGATGGTGATGATGATATGATTTTTGTTGCAAAAAAAGAAATTAAAGAAGAAACATCATTACAAAATTTCAAATTAATTTATGATCAACCAATTTCAATAGATAGTCTATCTGTTGTAGGACATTTTAAGAGGGGAAAATATGTTCCGGCACATATTCATTTGAGTTTTGCATATTTATTTGAGGCAGATGAAAATGATAAAATACATATAAAAGATGATGAAAATAGCAATATTGCATGGTTCACTTTTGACGAATTTATTTCTAAATCAACTGAACCACATATGATACCTGTATATAAAAAGATGTTTGAAAAAATTAAAAAATTAGAAGAAAATAGGATAATTTAATATAAAATTATAAATTACAAAGGATTAAAATAAAATGGAAGAAATGTTTATTAAAGCTAAAGATGGATATAAATTAAACTTAAATATCTTTGAGGTAAAAGATAGTAAGGGTGTTGTTCAAATTGCACACGGCATGGAAGAACATAAAGAAAGATATAATGATTTGGCAAGATATTTAAATGAAAAAGGCTTTACAGTTGTTACTGCAGATATGCGAGGACATGGCAAATATGCAAAAGATAAGGGATTTTTTGCAAGAAAAAAAGGATATGAACTTTTAGTATCTGATCAAAACGCAATTAGTGATTATATTTTGAAAAGATATGAAGGAAAGCCATTATATCTTTTTGCACATTCCATGGGAACAATAACATCACGTGTAGCTTTGCAAGAACAATCTGAAAAATATGACAAGGTTATTTTTAGTGGATATCCAGCTTATAATCCAGCAGCAGGATTGGGAATTTTGTTTACAGGTGTATTAAAATTTGTTTGTGGAGATAAGTATAAGTCAAAATTAATACATAAACTTGGTAATAAAGCTTTTAATAAGAAGATTAAAAATCCTAAGACAGAAATTGACTGGACATGCGCTAACGAAAAAACAATAAAAGAACATCTTAACGATCCTTTGTGTAAAAACGAATTTACATTATCAGCTTATAGTGATTTATTACATTTAATAAAATCAATGAAAAAATATAAAAAATATAAAAATATAAAACATGATTTACCTATATTGCTACTTGCTGGTTCTGAAGATCCATGTACTGGAGGAGAAAGGGGAAGAAAACAAAGCTTAAAAATATTAAACAAAGCTGGTTTTGAAAATGTGAAAGCAAAGACATATGAAGGAATGCGACATGAAATTATAAATGAAGCCAATAATGAAATGGTATATGATGATATTGTAGATTTCTTGGAACAATAAAAGACTGTTAAATTAACAGCCTTTTTATTTTGTCAATAATTAGTAATATAGTTGCTTTATTTTTGAAGATTATAATTAAACAATGTGATTAGTATAACCTATCAATTGGTTATTTAGTATTTAGCAAATCTTGATATTTTGTTAATTTGACACCTGCTTCTTCGCATATTTTTCTTGAAAAATCGTCAGGGTAGCCTTCTTTATAAATAACTTCTTTAATACCGGCATTGATAATCATTTTTGCACAAACTACACATGGTTGATGAGTGCAATATAATGTGCAACCTTTAAGACTTATTCCTTCTTTAGCAGCTTGAATTATTGCATTTTGTTCAGCATGTGCAGCAAAACATAGTTCGGCATGAGTTCCGCTTGGCACATTAAGTTCATTTCTCATGCAAGAACCTTTTTCAACACATGTTTTTACACCTGATGGTGCACCATTATAGCCTGTTGTCATTATTCTTTTATCTTTTACAATTACAGCACCAACATGTCGCCTTAAGCAACTAGACCATGTTGCTATGTGTTCGGTAAGGTCCATAAAACGCTTGTTCCATTTATCCATAAAAAACCCCTTCGTTAATCACTTGATAGTCATATTATATAATAAAACGATTAAAAATCAAATAATAAGAGAGCTATAATTTAAAATTAAGTTAAAAATTAGTTAAATTACAAATTATTATATAATTTTTATAAATTCGCAAAAAAGGTTTGTATTAAATTGTTATTTGTTTTATAATATAAACAAGGAGGGAATTATGGCAAAAATAGGAAAAGATTATTTTGGATGGAACAGAATATTAAGCATAATATTAGCAATCATTCCAGTTACAGCACTTATTTTAGGTTTTGTTACAAGACTTGCTGAAGGAAAAATTGTTGCAGCATTATTGCGCTTGATTTTAGGATGGAACATTATTTGGATTGTAGATCTTGTTCTAATGATATTAAATGGAAGAATTATGCGCCTATTGAATGTCTAACATTCTTTAAAAAACACTTAAATTTAAGTGTTTTTTATTTTTTAGCACACAAATAAAGCATACATAACAAATATGCTTTATTTTTTTGATATTTGACAATATTTTTTACTTTTGAAATGAAAAAGTAAGAATAAATATTTGACTAAAATTAAAAAATGTTTATAATTTATAAAGTGTGATAAATATTCTTAAATCATCTTAAGGTATTGTATTTGCAATAGATTTATGTTATAATCTATCTTAAAGAGAGGTTTTATGAAAAGTTTGTTGTTAAATTGGTTTGATGATTGGGGAATGTCAATCAGAGAAGGACTTGGAGAAACAGGATTAATTATTTTAATTGTATTGTTCTCATTTTGCGCTCTATTCTTGTTACAAAATATTATTAGAGCATCAATCAATAAAACAAAAATTAAAGTAAAATGGGGACAACTTTTCTTTTTAGTAATTTTTGTATTGTTTATAATTTGGTTCTGTTTTCTTATTTAATTAAAAAGGAGAATATATGATTAACTTTGTTTCAACTTTATTAGAGGGAAATGGCGAACTTGCACCTGATTTTTGGACAACCTTTTTACCAATTTTGCGTTATATTCTTTTTGGAATTATTGTAGTTTGTGCAATTGTTATGATTATCACTACTTTAATGCAAGCAAATGATTCTAATAATGGACTTGATGCGTTTACAGGGAATAGTCAAGAAAGTTATTATTCACAAAATAAAGGTGCTTCCCGTGATGCCATATTAAAAAGAATTACAATTTCTATGGCTGTTATTATTTTTGTTTGTATTATAATATTCTTTGTAACTGAAATATTTATTAGTAAATAATTATAAGGGGTAATTATAGATGCAGGCAAAACAAAAAATTTTAGATTTGTTGTCAAAAGATAGTTTAGCTTTTTCAGGGCTAGACAATCTTTTTTATTTTATATCATCTACATATTCAATAAGTGTAGATGAAGTTAAACGTGATTTTTATAGATTAATCAAAGAAGGATTAATATATGAGGTAAGAAAGGGGAAATATATCACAATTCCATCTCATGGTTATATAAGAGGTTCTTTTATAGGAAATTCAAAAGGATATGGATTTTGTCAAATAGACAACTCAGAGAAGGAAGATGTTTTTATTCCAGCATCTGCCACAATGAATGCAATTGATGGAGATAGAGTTATTGTTAAACTTTTATCAGAAAGTGCAGAAGGAACTGATGGACAAATTGTTTCTATTTTTAAACCAATTCAATATGTTGCAGGTGTTGTTGTAAAGATCAATAAGGTTAATTTTTTAGACCCAGATAATAACCATATACCTTTTAAAATAAGAATTATTGGTGGAAATGTAAAATATCAACAAAACGATAGAGTTGTTGTAAAAGTTAATCGCAGTAAAACTTCGCTTGTAACAGGAACAGTAACTGAAGTTTTAGGTAAGAGTGATGATGTTAAAGCGTGTGAACTTGCAATTATAAGAGATCATCAACTTTATGAAACCTTTTCAGATGAAGTTTTAAATGAAGTTAAAAAAATACCTAACAAGGTTATGCCTAATCAATTAAAAAACAGAGTTGATTTAACTTCAAAAGTTGTATTTACGATTGATGGTGAAGATGCAAAAGATTTAGATGATGCTGTGTCAATTGAAAGAACAGATGATGGTGGATATATATTAGGGGTTCACATTGCAGATGTAGGCGAATATGTCAGATATGACACTGCACTTGATGATGAAGCTTATGATAGGGGAACAAGTGTATATTTTCCAACATCTGTTTTACCGATGCTTCCAAAAGAGCTTTCAAATGGGATTTGTTCTTTAAACGAAGGTGAGATAAGGCTTACTTTAACCTGTGAAATGGTATTGGATAAAGATGGAAATGTTAAATCTCATAAGATTTACGAAAGTTATATTAAAAGCAAAGCAAGACTTAACTATACAAATGTTTATAAAGTGCTTTGTGGACAACCTGCAGATGAAAAACATGAATCTGTCAAGGAAGAATTGAAAATAATGCATGAATTATCACTAAAAGTTCAAGCAAAGAATAAATTGATGGGATCATTAGATTTTGAAATTCCAGAAGTTCAATTTATTTTTGATGAAAAAGGAATGGCTGTTGATTTTGCAAAAAGAGAAAGAAATGATGCTCATCGTTTGATTGAAGACTTTATGATTCTTGCAAACCAAACAGTTGCAAAAGACTTTAGTGATAGAAAAATACCTTTTGTTTATCGTGTCCATGAAAGCCCAAGAAAAGAAAAAGTTATTGCAGTAAGAGAATATTTAATGGGGCTTGGTGTTAAAGTTCCTGCAATACCAGAGGTTATTACGCCAGAATACTATCAAGAATTGATAAGTTTAACAAGTGGTCAAGCGTTCACAGAAACTGTCAATAAAGTTATTTTGCGTTCAATGCAAAAAGCGAGATATACCAATCAATGTTTAGGGCATTTTGGTCTTGCACTTAAATATTATTGTCATTTTACATCCCCAATAAGAAGATATCCAGACTTAACTATTCACAGAATAATAAAAGAAACCCTTCGCAAAAAGACTCTTTCAGGGCATAGAATTGCAGAACTTGAAGATTTTACATTTGAAGCAGGAGAGCAATCAAGTTTGACTGAAAAAAATGCAGACAAAACTGAAAGGGAAGTGGACGATTTATGGAAAGCATATTTAATGAAAGATAAACTTGGCGAAGAATTTGAAGGAGTTATTTCTTCAGTTACAAACTTTGGCATTTTTGTAGAACTTGAAAACACAGTTGAAGGCTTAATAAAAGTTGAAGACTTGCCTGATAGCGGATTCTTGTTGTTTGAAAAACAATTAAAGTTGAAAGGACAAAAAATGTCTTTCTCTGTGGGAGATAAAGTTGTTGTAAAACTTGTATCAGCAAATATTTATACAAGAAAGATAGATTTCTCTTTTGAGAGATTTGCTTAAAAAATAAAAAGCGTGCAATTTGTTTAAACTTAGATTTGCACGCTTTATTTTACTTGATTTTGAATATAATAATATATATAATGTTAATAAATATATCTATTTAATATTCGTTTTATATGTTTATTTTTAAAATTTTACTATAAATTTGATAAAAAAGTGCTTTTTTAGGGTTTTTTTATTAAAAATAACCATTTTTTTTGATGTTTTATTAAAAATTTTCATATAAGGTATTGAAAAATGACAAAATCAGTGTTATAATAGGAGGCGAGATGAGGATAATAACTAATAATAAAAAAGCTTTTCATAACTTCTTCATTTCAGATTTGCTTGAAGCTGGAATTGAACTTAAAGGAAGCGAAATAAAATCAGTTAGTAGTGGTAAAATAAGTTTAAGTGATAGTTTCGTTGTTATTAAAAACGGAGAGGCTATACTTAAAAATTGTTATATCGCTCCTTATGATAATTCTTCGCAACTTGATAGTGAAACAAAGCGTTCAAGAAAATTGCTTTTACATAAAGAACAAATCTTTAAGTTAGAGCGTAAAATAATGGAGAAAGGTTATTCCATTGTTCCAACCAAAGTTTATTTCCAAAAAAATAAGGTAAAGGTTGAAATCGGACTAGCTAAAGGTAAAAAACTTTATGATAAAAGACAAGTCCTGAAGGATAAGGCTGTCCAAAGGGACATTGATCGTGTGCTTAAAAGTTACTAGCCCGCTCTTATGGGGGCGTTACTGGTTTCGACGGGGAGCATTGGTCAAAATGTAAAGCATGTGGTGTGCCCGCACCTTAACTAAGGCATTTGCAAATAAACGCAAACGAAAACAAAGTTGTTCGTATGGACAATGCAAGCTTAGCTTACGCTGCCTAACCGAACAAAAACAATTTGGTTAAACTAATTTAACCTGCTCTTGTTGCAATCTCGCTAAGTTGCTTTAAGGGTATCAGACAAATAGCGCTCTGCATTCACAAATTTGTCTTTATAGTGTTTGTAAAAATTAAAAGGCTGGCTAATAAAAGTTGTTTATGGCTTAATTATTAGTGAGAAATAAGTATAAACTAAACATGTAGAAAAGTTTTGAACAAGTTTTTCGGAAGTGGGTTCAAATCCCACCGTCTCCACCACAATTACATACGATTAATTTTACATAAGCCAAAAAAAAATTTTATAAAAGGATGTGAAAATTTATGACAAGTTCAGTAATTATTACAATTGTTGTTGTGCTTGGAATTATCGTTGCAGGAGGATTTCTTCTTTACTTTATTGGCGATTTGTTAATGAGCTTATCAAACAAAGGTAAAGATAGCGAAGCAGTTAAAAATGCACAATTGAAGAAACAAAAGGAATTAGAGTCAAGAGTTAAAGCTCTTGAAAATAATCAAGGAAAAGATAATCAAACAACTATTCTTTATAATGGAGCAGTTGTAGAAAGCTACAATCCAGAAGAGGAAAACAAAGAGACAGAACCAGTTGAAGAGCCTGTTGTTGCAGAAGAACCTGCAAAAGAAGAGGCTACAGAAGAAAAAACTGAGGAACCTGTAGAAGAACCTGTAGAGGAAGAAAAGACTGAGGAAACTACAGAAGAAACAACAGAAGAAGATGAAGATGAAGCTTCTGAATATATAAGACAACGCAGACAAGAACTTATGGAAAGACTTGCAAGAATGCAATCTGCCGAAGAAGAGGAAGAAGAAACTGAAACTGAAGAAGATAATTCAGTTGATGTTACTGAAGAAGCAGAAGAACCTGCAGAAGAAGAAAAGACTGAGGAAACTACAGAAGAGACAACAGAAGAAGAAAAACCTGCTGATGTTGTTGCTGATAGTAAATTTGAAGAAGCAAAAGTTAGCGATGAGGAAGGCAAAAATAATCTTGCAAATACAATGACTCTTGAAGAACTTGAGGCAAAACTTGCAGAAGAACAAGACAGACTTAAGGCTAACGAAAAAGAACTTCGTCAATGCAAAAAAGAATTCCTTCCACTTCGTAGAGTAAAGAGAACTCTTGAAAATGATGAAAAGAAACTTCGTAGAAAGGAAGCTCTTGTTGCTAAACAAAAAGTTGTTCTTTATGGTGTTAATAATTATGCCGATATAGATGAAGAAAAGGCTAAAAAATTGGCTGAAGATCTTGATCTTCTTGACGGACTTAAACTTTCTGTTCAACACTGCGAAGAAGTTATGAGCAAGAACGAAGAAAGATATCCATTACTTGAAAAGATCTACAATTTACTTACATCTCAAAATGCAGAAATAAAAGGTGATATTAAAAATCTTCAAGAAGCTATAGAAGAACTCAAATCATCAAATGCAGATGATGCAACAGAAGGAACTGATGCAGAATAATCAAAGTGTAATGTTATTTGAAGGTTTGAACTAAGAATAGTTTTGTGCTTTGAAAGGACTAAGATTAATTTTCACTGTTTATATAAAAAAATCACAGGATTTCCTGTGATTTTTTGTTTATATTTATTTTTATATTGATTTTATTTATAGTTTAGGTATAATAATAACAAAGAGGAAGTATGGGAAGAATAGTAGAAGAGGATAGCAGTTCTTTAAAAGCCAAGGTGTTAAGTTTTCTAAGCCATCGTAATAAAAATGGGAAAAGATTTATAGAGTCAACACGCTGGGAGAACCCAGATTATGGCTGTCAGTTTGTTGATGATTCAGCATATATTTATTGTTTAGTTTCTCCTAAAGAGCCTATATCTATGCCAAGAGAAGAGGTTAAAGGAAGATTTACTGCAAGGGAAGGAAGAGCAAGCAAGGATTTAAACTTAAAATTTTATAGGCATGGTAAAGATGAAAAAAATTTATATGTAGAATGTTATTTGACAAATCCTCAAGATGAAGATTCACCCCATATTATAAAAGAAATTTATTCTTTTGTTTCAATTATGGTAACAGACAATGCAGATGAAATTGTTCAATTACAAAGATATGATATAAGTGGAAGAATACACGAAAATAGGATAATAAACGATTTAATACAAAATGATTCAATTTCAGAAGAAGAAAGCTCTTTAATTAATCAATATTTTGGGCAAAAAGTGGACTTCCCTCATTTTCATTTTACGAGTGTAACATATCAAGATAAGTTGTCAATCAGTTTGAATAATTTAATACATTACATATTAGATTTAATGGACGCTGATGAAAAAAGTGATATAAATAAGTATTCTTTAGGTTTACCATTTTTGAAAATTAAGCAAATGAGCAAACATTCTTCAATAGATATGAGAAATTTCGTAAATGATGTACATGAAAAATTAAATAATTTAGCAAGCAAATATAGTGGAAATGTTGAAAAAAGTATAATTCATAAGATTAATAGGATTATTAATTCACTTAATTTGACAAATCTAACCGGAAGCTCTATTGAACAATGTCTTGTTAAACTGGTAATTTTAAAAATATTAAGCGACACAACAGGTGATGCAAAAGCGTTTGATAGCTTGTTTAATAGTTCTAATGGAGGTCCATCAGGTGGTGGAGGCTCATCTAGCGGAAGTTCATCTGGCGGAGATGATAAAGATCATTCAAGCGAAAGCAGCTCAGGAGATGGCGATAATAGTGATAAATTTTCAATTAAAAGTTTTGTTGATGAATTGTATTATTTGCAAATGGAGATTGCAAATGAACTGTTAAGTGGTTTAGACTTTGAAAAAACTTTGGATTATGATACAAATTCTAAAAAGAACAAGAATACAAATGATAATGGTCAACATAAAGACGATACAAAATCTTCAAAAAATAATAAAGACAAAAAACATAATGATAACAAAGAAAAAACTAAAGACAAAGAGAATATAAATGATAACGATAATGGCAGGGAGTTGTAATGTTAGAAATTGATAAATTGAAAAATGTTTTTATTAAAAACAATGTTTCTTTTTCGGAAGATGAAAATGAATTGGTTTTAGAATATCCTTATTTAATTGCTGATAAAACTAACTTGGTTTTAAAAATAAAAACTGCTGAAAAAATGGTTGAAATTTCAGATGATGGCGTGTTTTTGAATTTACATAACAATATTTCTGAAAAAAGTTTAAAAATTTTTAAAAAAAATAATATTGTAGTTTTAAATGGTGTTTTAAATTATAAATGCAAATTAGATTTGGCATATTTTGAAATTGAAAAATTTGTTCAGTCTATTACTGAAGCAGATTTGATAGAAAATGGAGATTTATAATGGAAATTAAGGAATTAAAACAAAAATTAGATGATTTAGGATTTAATGTTATAGATATACAAAATGACTATCTACAACTTTGTTTCAATGTAGGTTCAAGACTTGAAAATAGTTTGATAGGTATAATTTTTTATAAGAAAAACGACAATATTTTCATGACAGATGACTATTTTTTTGTTGATATTTGGGCTGGCGATGATGATATTGTTAATTATGAACCTATAAAAAAGATAAAAGAATTTGCGTCTAAATATAATATTGATTTTGATTACAAGTTAGAAAAGAAATTAGATATAGAAGGTGACTTAAAAAGACAAATAGAAGATTTTTTTAAAGTTGAAATGTATGCTGATATCGTTTTATCAGAGTGTAAAAACAAATAAAAGACAACAATAAGTTGTCTTTTTTTATAAAAATATAATATTATGTTATCTCCAATCAATTGGTTCTTCATTATTTTGTTTTAAAAATTCGTTACATTTTGAAAAGTGTTTGCACCCAAAGAAGCCTCTATATGCTGAAAGTGGACTTGGGTGAGGGGCTTTTAATACCAAGTGTTGTGGACCTATCAGATTTTCATAACTTTGTGCATAAGATCCCCAAAGAAGAAATACTATTGGTTTTTCTCTTTTTCCTATTAGTTCTATTATTTTTCTTGTTAATATTTCCCAACCTTTGTCTTTATGAGAATTTGCTTGACCTCGTCTTACTGTTAAAACGGTGTTAAGAAGTAACACTCCTTGGTTTGCCCATCTTTCAAGATTGCCGTTGTTATAACATTTTATTCCTAAATCACTTTCAATTTCTTTCATCATATTGACAAGAGATGGTGGAATTTCAATATTTTCTGGGACTGAAAAAGACATACCTTGAGCTTGTCCAGGTTCGTGATATGGGTCTTGTCCTATAATTACCACTTTAATTTTATCATAAGGAACATGATTTAGTGCATTAAATATTTTATCTTCAGGTGGATATATTTCATATTTAGAATATTCAACTTTTAAAAACTCTTGCAATTTTTTAAAATAATCTTTTTGAAACTCATCTTTTAATAAATCATACCAACTTTTTCTTATTTTTATCATAATTTTATTATATTAAAAATTAGAAGAATGGTCAAATGAAATATAGTTTAATATTAAATGAATAAAAAATAAAAGGGCTTCAAAAGCGAATCCCTTTTATAAATCTTTATTTTTATAATTTAATTTTTTGTTAATTTTATAACAAGCTTTTATAAGCTTTTATTTTTTCCTAGTTTCAACTGCAACAGCAAGTGCAACAGTTGCGCCTACGATAGGGTTGTTGCCCATTCCAATAAATCCCATCATTTCAACATGAGCAGGAACTGATGATGATCCTGCAAATTGAGCATCACAGTGCATCCTTCCCATAGTATCAGTAAGACCATAACTTGCAGGCCCACAGCCCATATTGTCAGGGTGTAGTGTTCTTCCTGTTCCGCCACCTGACGCAACAGAAAAATAGTTATGCCCATTTTCAAAACACCATTTTTTATAAATACCAGCAACAGGGTGTTGGAAACGTGTAGGGTTTGTTGAGTTGCCTGTTATTGAAACATCAACTTTTTCATGTTTCATAATTGCGACACCTTCTGGAACATCATAAGCACCATAAACTTTCACTTTACTTCTTTCGCTATTTGAAAATTTCTTTTCTGATAGAATTTTTAATTCGCCTGCCTTGTGATCATAAGATGTGTTTACAAAAGTAAAACCATTTATTCTTGCAATAATATATGCGGCATCTTTTCCAAGTCCATTTAATATAACATTTAAAGGGCTTTTTCTGACTTTGTTTGCAGATGTTACAATTCCGATTGCACCTTCTGCTGCAGCAAAGCTTTCGTGTCCAGCAAGGAAGCAAAAACTTTTTGTATTTTCGTTTAACAACATACTTGCAAGTCTTCCATGTCCAAGACCTATTTGTCTTTCATCGGCAACAGAACCCTTAACACAATAAGCCTGCAAGCCTTCTCCAAGTTTAAGGGCAACTTCAGTCGCTTTATTAGTGTTTGTTTTAAGTGCAATAGCAGTGCCAAGTTCATATGCTTTTACGGCATTATCAAAGCAAATAGGTTGAATTCCTTTAACAATTTCTTCAACATTAATACCTGCATTAGTGCAAATAGCTTTTGCTTCGTCAAGATCTTTAATATTGTATTTTTTAAGTGTTTCTTCAATAGAAGTTTGTTTTGCTGTTAAATCCATTATTCAGCCCTCCTTGGATCAATTATTGTAGTTGCTTCATTAAATCTTCCGTAAGTTTTTGTTGCTTTTTTAATAGCCTCTTTGCTATCCATTCCTTCTCTTAATGATTTCATTAAAGAACCAATTGCAACATACTCATAACCGATAATTTCTCCATTTTCGTCAAGAGCTTCTTTGGTGATATAGCCCTCTGCAAGATTGAGATAGCGAGTTCCTTTTCCGTCTTGAGAGTAAACTGTTCCTACATTACTTGAAAGTGTTTTTCCAAGGTCTTCAAGAGCAGAGCCTACAGCAAGACCTCCTTCAGAGAAGGCTGATTGACTTCTTCCATAAACAAGTTGAAGAAAAATTTGTTTCATGGCATCGTTGATAGCATCACAAACGAGATCTGTATTTAATGCTTCAAGAAGTGTTTTGCCTGGAAGTATTTCTGCGGCCATAGCGGCAGAGTGTGTCATACCAGAGCAACCTATAGTTTCAACGAGTGCTTCTTTAATAATTCCATTTTTGACATTCAAAGTCAATTTGCAAGCACCTTGTTGAGGAGCGCATTTTCCACAACCATGTGAAAAACCAGAAACTTGATTAATTTCTTTTAATTGAATCCATTTTGCTTCTTCTGGAATAGGAGATGGACCAAACCCTTTGATGTTCATTGGACAACTCATAAAATTATTCCTCCAAGAATTATTTTATATAAATTGAAGTAAAAAACAAAATAAAATAAAGATTTATTTAAAATAGTTAAATAAGTTTTAAACCTTATTTGTTTTATAGAATAAATTTAAAATAAATATAAAATTAAAAAATATATTGTTTATTAATAAATTTCTTTAAAAAATATTTTATTTTAATTTATTATTAAAAATATTGACAATTTTTTTGTAATAAATTATAATCTCAATTGACAGTTGATTTAATTGTTTTGTTATAATTTATCAAAATGGTGTGGCATTATTAGTAGTTTTATAGTGTTTGTTCAGAGATAGGGTGGATTGGTGAAAACCTTAACAAGATTATAAAATGAATTACACTTGCTTCAAGTTTTGCGTTAATCCACGAACGGATTTAATAAGGAATGATTAAACTTAAATTTTAGGCTTATCATTTAAAATTAGGTGGTACCACGAACTTACGCGTTTCGTCCTAAAGGACAACGCGTTTTTTGTTATTATAAAGACAACAAAGAGTTGAAAGGTAAAAAGGAGTGAACATGAGATTGATAAAACCTAATTTTAAAAATTCCATAGTCAATGTAAGTGCAACCATTGCTAATTTTTTAGGTGCAACAAATAATTTACCTAAGATACGATTAATAGAGAAATATCTTAAAAGGAATTATAAAAATATTGTCTATTTATGTTTAGATGGTTTAGGAATTTATCCTATTACTCAAAACTTAAGAAAATCATCATTTCTTTATAAAAACATAAAGAAAAAGATTACTTCTGTTTTTCCTTCAACAACTACAAACGCAACATCTTCGTTGCAAAGTGCATTATATCCTTCACAACATGGAATGTTTGGGTGGAGTTTATATTTTGAAAAGTTAAACAGATGTGTTGAGTTATATATGGGAAAAGATTATTATACTGGCGAAAAAGTTGACATGAGCGAGATAAACAAAATTTTAGATTTTACTCCTTATGTGAATTTAGCAAAATCTGATTATAAAATTAATACTGTTTTTCCTCCATATATAAAGAGTTCGGTAAATAATTACTATTACAAGAAAAATGACGAAATGTTTGAAAAGATAATTCAAATATGCAGGGAAGACGGAAAACAATTTATTTATGCCTATAATGGAGAGCCTGACCATACAATGCATGATTATGGTGTTACAAGCAGTGAAGCAAAAAATATTATTAATTATTTGAATGATAAAGTTCAGCAATTAATGGAAAATAATAAAGATACATTGCTAATTATAACGCCAGACCATGGACAAACTGATATAAAAGAATATATTGAGTTGTATGATGATCAAGATTTATTAAAAACACTAAAAGTTCCAATGTATTTGGAAGCAAGGGCAGTATCTTTTCAAGTAAAAGATGGTCAAGAAGAAAAATTTTTAAATATAATGAAAAAATATAAAAAAGATTTAAAAATTTTTAAAGTTTCAGATTTAGTTAATAAAAACTTTTTTGGACCTAAAAGTGATAAGTTATATTTACTAGGTGATTATATTGCAGTTGTTAAAAATGATTATAAAATTGTGCTAATGGATAAAGACGCAACAAGGTTTAAAGGTCATCATACTGGTCTAACTAAAAGAGAAATGATTTTACCTCTTATTATTATTGGTTAGGGGGAAAATATGAAATATATAAATGAAAAATTGTTATTAGCATTTCCAACATTAAATGATGAGAAAGACTGGTTAAGATATATTGATGAGTTTTATGAAAGTGATCCAAAAACAACTCCTCTTAATTTTAAAATAGGCGATGATTATAGAAATTGGTTAAATATAAAGAAAAATGAAAGCAAGGGAGTAAATTTAAAAGAAGGAAGAGTTCCTTCAACTGTATATTTTTTAAAGAAAGAAAACGACGACAGAATTTTGTGACATATTTCAATTAGACATAGTATTAATACTGAATTTCTTTCAATTGTTGGTGGGCATATTAGTTATGGTGTGCGTCCAAGTGAAAGAGAAAAAGGTTATGAAACCATTGGTTTAAAATTGGCATTAAAAGAATGTGAAAAATTGGGAATAAAAAATATTCTTATAACTTGCAAGAGTAACAATATTGCAAGTGCAAAATGTATTGAACATAATGGTGGAAAATTGATAAATAAAATACAATTTGATGGCGAAAATTTTAATAGATATAATATTAGTTTAGAAAAGGAGACAAAAATGAAAGTAGATACAAATTTATTTAATGAATTAAAAGAAAGAGGTTTATTATATCAGTGCACAGATGAACAAGAATTAAAAACTTTATTAGAAAGTGGAAAACCTATAAGTTTATATGAAGGCACAGATCCAACAATGGATAGTTTGCATATAGGACACTGTGTTCCATACTGCATTTTAAGAAGATTTCAAAAAGCTGGACATAAAGTTTATCTTTTAATGGGTGGTGCAACTGCTTGTGTTGGTGATCCTAGTGGAAAGAGTGAAATGCGTCAATTATTATCAAAAGAAGATATTGACAAAAATATTGCAAAAATAAAAGAAACACTTTCAGTATTTTTGGATTTTGATGGAGAAAATCCTGCCGTAATTGTTAATAATGCTGATTGGTTTAAAGGATATGATTATATTGATTTTATGAGAGAAATTGGAGTTCATTTCAATGTAAACAAAATGTTGTCAAGCGAAATATATGACAATAGATTAAAAGAAGGCGGACTTACTTTCTTTGAAATGGGCTATATGCTTATGCAGGCATATGATTTTGTTCACTTAAATGAAAAATATGGTTGTTCTCTTGAATGGGGAGGTGCTGATCAATGGGGTAATATTGTTGCAGGGACCGAACTTGGAAGAAAACTAAGTTTTATTGACAATAAAAATAGAGTTATGGTTGGGGCAACAAATCCTTTACTTCTTACTCCAGAAGGCAAGAAGATGGGAAAAACTGAAAAAGGTGCAATTTGGATTGATAAAGACAAAATATCTGCTTATGATTTTTATCAAGGGGTATATCAAACTCCAGATGCTTGCGTTGAAATGATGTTTGCACTTTTCACTGATGTTCCTATGGATAAGGTTAAAGCCTTAATTAAAGAGGACATAATCAAGGCTAAAAAAGAGTTGTGCTTTGAAATTACAAAATTTGTTAGAGGGGAAGAAGATGCAATAAAGGCACAACAAATGAGTGAAAATTTATTTACTCATGGTGGCGACGATGCTCCAGAATTTGAAGTTAGCAAAGAAAGCGTTGATAATGGAATCAACATTTGTGATTTACTTTATATGACAAAGTTGGCATCATCAAAAAGTGAAGCAAGAAGACTTATTGAAGGCAATGCTATTACTATGAAAGGTGAAAAGGTTACAACATTTACAAAAATTGTAAGAGCTGAAGATTTTGAAAATAATTCTTTGTTGTTAAAGAAAGGCAAAAAGAGTTTTATTAAAGTAGTTATCAAATAAAAATTAAACAAGTTATAGGAATAGAAATGGAATTCAAAAATGTTGTTGAAATAATTGAAAAGAAATCAAAATTTTTAGGCTACCTTCTTGAATGTAAGAGTGAGACTGAAATAAAACAAGCCCTTGAATTTTTAAAAAAAGAGCACAAAAAAGCGACGCATATTTGTTATGCTTGCAGACTTAAAAGTCCATTTTATGAAAAAGCAGTTGATGATGGGGAACCAAGCGGAACAGCTGGAAGACCAATTCTTTCAGTTTTACAAAAAAAAGATGTAAGTGATGTTTGTGTTTTTATAGTGCGATACTTTGGTGGAATCAAACTAGGTGCTGGTGGATTGGTGCGCATATATGCAAAAACGACCTCTGAATTATTTAAACAAAAATAAAATAAATTAAATTAAATTAATTAAATAAAAATGACAAAAAAATAAATTAATTTTAAATAATTAATAAAAAATAAAAATAATTAAATATAAAATAAATAAAAAATATTTTTTAAATATATAATTAATTTAATTTTAAATAATTTATTTATTATTTTAATTAAATTAATATTAATTTACAAAATTTAAGGAGAAAAGTTGAAACAGATAACTGAAATCAAAAAGATTGGAAAAGGTGAAAGATATTATCTATATTTAGATGATGAGTTTTTTGGTATTTATGAGGCTGAGATTTTAGCAAGACATTCATTAAAGACAGGTCAATGTTTTGACGAAGATTTTTATGAAAAGTTAAAACTTGAAAATGGAGACTACGCATGTTTTAATAGAGGACTTGGTGTTCTTGAAAAAAGTATGAAAACAGAAAAGATGCTTAAAGATTATCTTAAAGAAAAAGGATATCCCATAGTTTGTATTGAAAAGGCTGTTGAAAAAATAAAAAACTATGGTTATATTGATGATAGTCAGTTTTGTGAAAATTATATAAATTCTTATTCCAAGAATAAAAGCAAAAGAAAACTTAAATATGATTTGCTTTCAAAAGGTGTTGCAGAAGATGTTATTGACGAAAAACTTAAGGAAATAGTAGATGATGAAAGTGAGCATCAAATTTGTTTGTCTTTAGGAAATAAATATTTAAAAAACAAAGATATTGATTTGAAAACTAAACAAAAGTTTTTCAATCATTTGGCTGGAAAAGGTTTTGGCTTTGGTTTGATTTCACAGGTTTGGGAGGAAATTGTAAATGGTAGGAATTGATATTATTGATATTGCAAGAGTAGATAAAAGTGATGAGTTTTTAAATAAAATTGCAAACGATAGCGAAATAGAATATGTAAAAAAATCATTTTGTGAAAGTCTGCGCCATCAAAGAACAGGTGCTTTGTTTTGCGTCAAAGAAGCTGTAATGAAAGCTCTTGAAATGGGAAAGAACAGTGGGGTGGTTTTTAAAGATATTGAATTAAGCCATGAAGAAAGTGGAAAACCTATTGTAATATTGCATGGAAAGGCACTTGAAAAATACAACAATTTTTTTAAAGGCAAAAATATTGAAATATCACTTTCTCACACTCCAGAATATGCAACAGCCATTGCTGTGATTATGTAAATTACAAAAATATAAAGAGGTATAATTGCCTCTTTTTTATTTATACTAATTTTGAATTTTAAGTTTAAACTTTCTTTGAAAGGAGAATAATTATGGAAAATACTAGAAAGTATGCAAGAGAACTTCAAAAAAAGATTAAAAATGTAGAAAAATTAAATGGAGACTATATTTCTTATGTTTTGCATGAAAATTTTTCTAATAATCAGCATATTATGCTAGTAGAGGAGAAAGTTGACATGAGTGAAATCTATGGTGAACTTTCTGACCTTGAAAAAGCCGATTTAATAGATTTTTGGAATAAGGAAAATAATGGAAGATCAAATAAGAAGAGGAGAAATCTACTATGCTGACCTTAGCCCTGTTGTAGGAAGTGAACAGGGTGGTGTTCGTCCAGTCCTTATTTTGCAAAATGATATTGGGAATAAATATTCTCCGACTGTTATTGTTTCAGCAATAACAAGCCAGCTTGGAAAAGCAAAACTTCCAACGCATATTGAACTTCCAGCAGATAGATATAATCTTCCAAAAAACTCTGTTGCTTTACTAGAACAAATAAGAACATTAGATAAAAGAAGGTTGCAAGAAAAAGTTACAACATTGTCAGCAGAAAAAATGAGAGAAGTTAACAAAGCCCTTCTTATATCATTAGGATTTTAATAGTCTAAATAAAAAGGTTGACTTAAATAAAAAGTCCACGCATAACACGTGGATTTTTTTAATCTTTATTTAAAGGATTGCTTTTATTTTTTTCGTTTATACTATCTTTAACAAAAGAAATAAATTTTTCTCTTCCAATAACTGAAGAAAGAGCAGACTGAAGAATTATTGATGATGTTGTTTGTTTGCTTTCTAAATTTTCAATTTCATCTAAAAATGCTGACAAATCTCTTCCTTTTATTTCTATGCAACTTATATCTTCTGATGATTCAAGATTTTGTGCACCAGGTATTCCACTAATTTCAGCAAGATAAGTTTGTTCTGTTTCATTAGATAAGCCGGCTGATTTATTCATAATTGGAGTCATAGGAATTGTTTTTAAAATTTTTACTTCACCACATTCTTCTGAAAGTTCTCTTGAAACTGATTTTAATATTGTGTTTTTAGGTTGTCCTAATTCAACATCGGACTTATCAAGTAGGCCAGCGAAGCAAGAAAGTTCTCTTGAATGAATAGGGAATCTATACTGATTTCCTATGATGAAAATTGGTTCACCATCTTTATCAATATAATAAGGAAGAACAGATACAGCATCCGGCAAATTTGTATCATTTATTTTTGTTGGTCTTGACACAACACTATATGGAATAATTTTTCCATTTTCATCTTGATATGTAACATTATATAATCCAATAAATTTTGTAACGCTTGTTGGACTTGGTTCAAAAGATACTTGTTTATATTTAGGGTAACTTTTTTCCATATTTAAAATAAATTTTGTATTTGGTTGATATCTAACTCTCATAATATCCTCCATCATATTATTGTTTAATTAAGATGATTTTTATCTTTATCCTTATAAATCTGTTCAATTTTTTCTTCTAATTTATCTATTCTATCATGTGAAACACTTATTCCGTTTAGGCAATAAATAGTAAAAGCCCAGGTCATACAAGTAATCAAAGCATCAATCAAAAATTTATAGTCTTGAAAAACACACAATAATACGATACTAACAATTAGATTTATAAAACAAAAAACAAACAAAATTTTTGCACATAATTCATAACTTTTACCATATCCTTTAAATTCGCTTAAATTTTCTTTATAAAGTTTATTTTCATTTAAAAAGTCTTTTATATTATTAAGGTTCTGATTATGGTTGTATGTATTGCCGTCTATTGATTTTTGTTTGTTTTCTTCTTCCCAATTTATTCTTTGTTTTTTTATTTTTTTATGATAATCTTCAACCGAAACTCCGTTATCAAAAATATTCTTTTCTTTATTTTTATCTTGCATTGTTTTCCCTTATTAAAGATTTTTTGGCAGGGGTGGAAGGAATCGAACCCTCCTCTGGAGTTTTGGAGACTCTCATTCTACCGATGAACTACACCCCTTTAAATTAGCATAAATATTTTACAATAATAAGTTATTTATGTCAATAAATTTTATTAAATGATAAAATATTTTTTAATTTTTGTTTTTATTATCTCTTAATTTTGAAATTAATTTTGATTATGCTATAATACTCAATAGCATAACTAAGGAGAAAAATTTGAGAATAGGAATTGATGTTGATGGTGTTTTGACAGACTTATATTCTTTTATGGACAGCGAATGTGAAAAATTCGCAAATGAAAATGGTTTTAATTGTATAAGAAATAATGATGGGACAAATTGCAAAGAAATGTTTGGCTGGACTGATAAAGAAGATGAATTTTTTTGGGATAGTTGTTTATTTAAGTATGCAAAAAGTGCAATTATGAAACCCATGGCGAGTGAAATTATCAAAAAACTTAAAAAAGATGGTCATACCATTGTTATTGTAACGTCAAGGCATTTTTGTAAGAATAATGATTCTAAAGGACAACAAAGTAGAGATATTTTAATAAAATGGCTTTTAGATAATAACATTTATTATGATGAGTTATATTTTACTGATGATAAAATGGGGAAAGTTCCACAAATAAAAGAAAGTAAAATAGATATTTTTATTGATGACTCTATAAGAAATTTGCAAGAAATTGCAAATGTGATTCCCGTTATTTGTATGACAGAACCTTATAATAGAATGTTTAAACATAAAAACATGATAAGATGCGAAACATGGAAAGATGTATATAAGGCTATAAGCGAAAAATCAAAAACAAATTAATTTTTACGGTTATAATTTTTAACATAATTAAAAATAAATTAATACATATATGTGATAAAGGCTTCAATAGGAGGAATTATGATAAAACAAATAGAAGGTGATTATTTAGATTCAAATGTATATATAATAGAAAAAGATAATCAGGTTTTAATTATAGATAGTGGGGCTGAAATTGATAAGATAAAAGAAGTTGTAGGGAATAGAAAAGTTGTAGGAGTTTTATTAACGCATGGGCATTATGATCATAGTCAATATTGTAATGTCTATGCAAAATATTATAATTGTAACATTTATGCAAATAAGCATATAACTCAAACTCTTAGTGATGGCGAAGCAATTTATAGTGAAGACAAAAGTGTAATTCAAGATTTTTCAAATTTTATTTTTCTAGAAGGGGATGGGAAAATACAAATTGAAAATTTCAGCATATCTTACTATTATTGTCCAGGACACAGTATTTGCTGTGAATGTTATTTAATTGACGGGGATTTATTTGCAGGAGATGTTTTGTTTGATAGAAGTATTGGAAGGACAGATTTAAAATATTCTGATAAAAATATGATGATAGAGTCATTAAAAAAACTTGAAAATTTAATATTTAATAATGTTTATAGTGGGCATGGAAATTCAAGTACTTATGCAGAACAAATGAAAAATATAAAAGTTTATAAAAGATTTTTAACGAGATAATAAAAAACACTTTTAAAATAAAGTGTTTTTTTTATTAGGGATAAATATTTTTATTCTTACAATTTCCTTCTTAAATCTTCTCCGGTTAAATATATAAGTATAGAAGTTTGTTTGTCTGCCATACGACTTGCAACTCTTTCATCGTAGTAGTCATTAATATCTTCTAGTCTTAAATTTGTCGTTATAACAGTTGGTCTTTTGTTGATATTTCTTTCATTTAGTATAAGATAAAGATATTTTACTGTGATACCTGGTTGTCTTAATTCAGTGCCAAGGTCATCTATAAACAAAATTTCGGCATTAAGATATTTATCAAGAAGTTCATCTTTTTCGTTGATATCTCTTGTTGAATAACTTTTTAGAAAATCTTGATTCATTGCAAAAGATGTTGTAAGGGTAACAACCTTATTTCTTTTTATAAGTTCGTTAGCCATACATTTCATTAAGAAAGTTTTTCCAACACCAGTTTCGCCACCAAGAACAATTAAATTTTTTTCAAAGTTTGAATGGCACCATTCTTTCATTTTTGAATATAATTTTTCCATTTTATCTTTATTATTGCTAAAGATATTAAAAGAAATATGGTCAAAATCTTCAAGTTTATTAAAGCCACTTTCTTCAACGAGAAGTTTATTTAATTCCTTTTTTAAACAATCACAATATTGCCCATTTATTCTTCCTGTATCGTTACATTTTTTGCAAGTGTAAATAGGTTCTATAGGATAAAGTTTTAATTCTTTAAGTTTTTCATCAACTTCTTTTTTTAATAATAATGTTTCTTTTGATGATTTTTTTCCGTTTTTTGCTTCATTAAGCATTTTATCCATATATAAACTAAAAAGATTTTTAAATTTTTTATCTTTCAGTGCTTTAATTTTGTTATTTATTGCAATTTCATCATTTTGATATCTTCTTAAATCTATAATTTTTTGTGCTTTTTCAAGAATTTTTGAATTCATAATATCTCCTAAATTTCAATTTCATCAATAGATTGATATAAAGCATTCCATTCTTCTGATGAATAACTTCTTCCTTTAAAGTTTTGATTTTTCTTGTTTTGACTGGTTTCATTTCCATAAAGGGGAGAAGTATTCTTTGCTTGTTCAATGTTGGTTATACCTTTTTCATGCCAATCAGCCAAAACTCTGGAAAGGTATTTTAAAGGGTTGTCCTTATTTTGAGAAATAGAAACTGCATAATCTAAAAGTTCATCAGAGATATTCCAATCGTTTTTCCATGTTTTGTAATTTGTTCTATCAATATAATTAACATTTCTATGGATATTAAATTTATCTAAAATATCTTTTATTTTTTCGTCTTCCATCAAAATATTGCCCATATATTGATTGAATGCAGAAGAAGACAAAATTCCAAGTTTATAAAATTTTGAAATTGTATTGTTCATTCCTTCAAGAGTTCTTACTGAAGTTTTAAAACAAAATTCTGCAATTTGTATTAAAAGATTTTTATCAAATCCCATATTTATCCATTTGAGTATATAGTTTTCAACAATGGTTTCAAGGTTTTCATAATAAACGCCAATAGTTTTGTTAATTTCTTTTGCAAGTGAATAAAGTTCTTTTTTCTCTTTTTCAAAATTTTCAATTTCAAGAATAGAAAATAATTTCATTTCATAATATTTTGTTAAAATTTCATTCAATTTTTCAAATGAAAAACGAGATTTTTTCTTTATATTCTTGCAAACATATAGTATTACATCAAGATTAAATCCATAGTCGTTTTGCCACTTATTCAAAAGAGCTCTTTCTTCAACATAAGGTGCTCGTTTAATTCCAACAGCATTAAATATTTCGGAAATCTCTGGATTTTTATCCTCAAAACTTTTAAGTCTTTCTTCAACTTGAAGGGCAGTTGTTATCCCTTCATTAGCCCAGTTTTTTGCAACTGTCAAAATATAGTTATATCCCACTGCTGATTTTTTTGTTTCAACACAATATTTCATAATCATAAGCAGAGCTTCTTGCTCAAAATGATATCTTTCAAGAAAATCATAATATTCTCCATACTCATGTTTTGAAATAGATCTTTTTCCCATAAAAATATCATTTGCTTGTTGGTTGAAAACTGTATATTTATCTGGTTTATAAAGTTTGTTTGCTGTTAAAACATTTTTAAGTGGAATATATGTAATTTGAACAGGGTTTGTTCTTAAAACTTGGACAAGTCCTTGTTCTTCCCAGTATTCAAAAGCCCCAATAACATCTTCTTCACTCATATTTAAAGTTTTTGCAAAATTTTCTATAGAGTTATCAAAAGAGTTACTTCCGCAAATATAAAGGCCATATATATAAACCACTACAAATTGTGGTTGTGCAAAAGGTAGATAATCATTTATAAAGATATTGTCAAGTTCTGTTTTTGAATTTGCTATAAATTCAGTTGAATATTTACAAAAAGTCATTTTATTCTCCGTGTTCATTCTATCACATTTACCTTTATTTTACAACAAAATCTATAAATTAAATTTTTGCAACATTTTTAATGTATAGTTAAATTATGAAAATTTTTTTTATAAATAAAATTGGTTATGTAATATAAAGAGTAAGTGAGAAATATATTATAGCATGAAAAAAAAGTTTTTATTAAGCATAATATCTATTTTTATTGTTATAACTCCTTTTTTATTTTTTGGATGTAATAATAGGGCTAATGATAAATTAACAAACTATCAATTAAATTTGGAATATGATGAAGTAAGCAAAAAATTATATGGAATAGAAAAAATTGATTATATTAACAATTATGAAAATATGTTTACATCATTATATTTTCATTTGTATCCAAATGCCTTTAGAGAAGATGCAAAACATAGTGTAGTTTCGTCAGCAAACGAAGAAGAAGCTTATCCAGAAGGAAAAAGTTATGGAAATATACAAATAAATAAAGTTGAATCTGATAACGAATTGCTAAATTTTGAAATTGAGGGAAGTGACAAAAATATTTTAAAAGTTGATTTAGGTGAGGAAATTTATCCAGAAGAGAGAATAATAATATCTGTTGAGTTTGAGGTTTCTCTTGCAAATATAAATCATAGGTTAGGTATAGGAAAAAGCACAATAAATTTTGGAAATTTTTATCCTATTGCTTGTGTTTATGAAGATGGAAAAGGATTTAGTCAAGATTTATATCATTCAAATGGAGATCCATTTTATAGTGAGTGCGCAAATTATGATGTAAGCATAACATTTTCAAATAAATTTGATATTGCAAGCACAGGTGATATGCAAGAAATAGTTGAAAAAGAAAATAAAAAAACGGCAAAATATAAAGCTTTTAATGTTAGAGATTTTTGTTTTGTATTAAGTGAAAATTTTGAAATGGTAAGCAAAACAATTGGAGCAACTACCGTTAATTATTATGGATATAAAAATGACGACAACCTTCAAAGTTGTTTGGATGTTTCAATTAAAGCCCTTCAGACATTTAATGAACTCTTTGGAGAATATCCTTATAAACAATTAAATATTGTAAAGTCAAATTTTGTCCATGGTGGAATGGAATATCCTAATTTAGTTCTTATAAGCGATAAATATCAAGATCAGTATGATATTGATTATGTTATTGTTCATGAAATAGCTCATCAGTGGTGGTATGGAATTGTTGGAAATGATGAGTATAATCACGCTTGGATGGACGAAGGACTTGCTGAATACAGCACATTAATATTTTTTAGAGAGAACAAAGAATATGGACAGGATTTTAATGAATTTATAAATAATGCGACAGAAAGTTACAAACTTTTTGAAAAAGTTTTTATAAAAGTTACTGGAAGTGTAAATGGAACGATGGATAGAGGACTTGACGAATTTATGACAGAGCCAGAATATGTGCAATGCACATATACAAAAGGGGTTTTGCTTTTCAATACTATTGAAGAAAGTGTTGGGGAGAAAAAGTTTTTAAAGGCCTTACAATATTATTTTAAAGAGTTTAAATATAAGAATACAACACCTGCCGACATGATATATTGTTTTAATAAAGCGACAGGGTATGATTTAGAGGATATTTTTAATAGCTACATTTTGGGGAATGTGGTTATAAAATAAATATAACTTAAAAACAAATTGTTTTAAATATTGAAGATGGTTAAAAACTTATAGTTCTTATTTAAATTTAAATATATGTTTAAAATATATTAATTTTATATATTTAAAATATATTAATTTTTTATTTTTGAGGTATTGACGGTTTTATAAATCTTTGATATACTAAAAATAATTTAAAAAGAATAAATTAAACATTGCTTAAGATGAGGTTATTTATGTTAAAAAAACAACTTTTATATTTTGTATATTTAATTTGTTTTTGTTTGGCTTTCGCTGGGGGAGCTATTCTTATATCTAGTAATTTAAGTTATAATAACCAAATTCAAAATGAAACAAATGCTGAAAAACATCAAAATTATTATTATTTTACGGCTTATTATTCTACTGATGGAAGTAATAATTATAAAAAGGGGAAATTTACTGGCGAAGACGGAACTCAAATATCTGCAGGGAGTATAACAGTATCAATAAATTATACTGGAAGTAATTTTATGGGGACTGCGGATTGGTCATCTGGCGCAAGCTCATCAAGTGTAGAAGCTGGAGGAAATGCTTACGTCTGGGGAAAAAGAGAAGGTGGAATTTGGGTGTTTGGTGGAACTTATTCAACAAATTATGAATATTCTGCAACTCTTACGGTAAATAATGGTTTTGAATGTTACAGTTCTTTTATTTATCGTGGGACCTCATCTTTTCCAACTACACTAACTAATAATAATGAATGTTCATCCTCATCTTCAAAAGTTTCAGGTAATGGAACTGTTACAATTGAGAAGGAAACAAACAAAACAAACTACTATTATTATTATACTTTAGTTCGTCCAATAAGTTATGAAATTAAATTTAACCTTGGATATACAAACTCTACTTATCGTACTGTTCCAACAAGATATTATAACTATTATAATTTCCCAGAAAATCCTACTAGAGAAGGTTATACTTTTACAGGGTGGTATACATCATCTAGTGGTGGTAGTAAGGTTACATCAAATACAATTATGAACAAAACTTCTAGTCATACACTATATGCACATTGGGAACTTAATGATTATAAAATTAGAGTAGATGATACAGGCTCAACATTTGACAACAAACCTTATATAAAAGGTTTAAGTAGTAATGGTTTAAGTTATGGTTATCCTTTTGCATTAAATTCAAGAGGATATTATGAAAGTACTAATAAAGGTGTTGAAGGCTCTTATTCAATTTGCAAAGTTATTTTTAATTCACCATCAAGTGCAAGCATATCATTTAAGGCAATAAGTTATGGGGAAAGTGAATTTGATTTTGCTATTTTTAGCAATTTAGATAAAACACTTTCATATAGTAATACCATAGATAGTTCAAATGTAAAAAGGAGCTTCAAGGGAAGTTCATCATCTTCTGAAATTACAGTTTCTTATGGAAGTCTTACAGGACAACATTTTGTTTATATAAAATATAGAAAAGATTCTAGTATAAATAAATATAACGATTCATTACAGTTTAAATTTCAATCTTCAAGCTCATCTACAACATATCAAGTTATAAATTATTCAAATGTTGAAAATTATTTTTTTAGATTAAATTCTGATGGGTATTATGAAAGTAAAAATATGGGAATTCATAATTCTTATAGTTTGGCAAAAGTTGAAATTTATGTTCCGAAAACTATGAATTTAACATTTAGTATATTAAATTATGCAGAAAATAGCTTTGATTTTGCAATCTTTAGTAATTTAGATAGTGAACTATCAGCAGATTATTCTATTGATACATTTAATGTAAAACAGAGTTATAAAGGGAAATCTTCTTCTTCTTATCAAACATTAACTTATAGTAATGTATTATCCGGAACTCACTATATTTATGTTAAGTTTAGAAAAGATGGTTCTAATAATACAAATAATGATTCTGTAAAATTTAAATTAGATGAAGGAAGTATAAGTGTATGGGAATACAATGCTTCAAAACAAAAGGCAAATCCATCTAAAACAGGTTATTCATTTGCTGGGTGGACAGCAACAAACCTAGATACATCAACTGCAAAAACTGGGACAAGCAGTTCAAATATAAATACTTCTTGGACAAATGGTGGAACAAA
>CALWRN010000069.1 GCA_944383975.1 uncultured Clostridia bacterium
AACGACAGTATAGGAGAGACAAGTTTAGATACAGCATATTACAACAATACAGTAAGTGTAGATAGTTGTTTATATACATATCAAAAACAATCAGTGATTGCAAAGAGATATTATGCAGGGACATTTAGAAACTGGGTAGTGTCAAGTGGAAGGGCATTGCCAACAGGACTTACATGGATAGGAACAGCAGGAGATAAAGTCATAAGCATATCTCAAATCCAAGCACTTGGTTATTCTAAAGTTTAAACAACATAAAAGAGATAATGCACAATTATCTCTTTTTTGAAAAATATAATAATGAAAAATAAAAAAAATATTTTGTATTTTTTATTTCATATGTTATTATAATAAATATTGAAATAAAGTTTTTGTTTAATTGGAGGAAAGTATGAAATTTGTCTTTGTTGCCGATGCAGCATGTGATGTTTCTGAAGAAGATAAAAAAAAGTATAATATAAATATAATTCCTATTGAGTTAAATTTTGGTGATGAAATATATCCAACAGGACTTCCAGATAAAGAATATTATGAAAAACTTAAAAATTCAAGCATAATGCCTAAAACAGCCATGCCTAATTCATATAAATTCCAAACATTTTATAAAGATTATGTGAATAAAGATGATGTTTTTGTTATAACAATATTAATTTCAATGGAGCTTTCAACAACTAAAGTTCAGGCACAAAATGCTGCAGATGAACTTGGAATGAAAAATGTATTTATTGAAGAAAGTCAGGCAGCCACAGTTGCACAGGGAGCGTTGATAGTTGAACTTGCCAAATATTGCCAAAAAGAGAATGATATTGAAAAAATAAAGAACGAATTTTATAGATTAAGAGAAAAAGTAAAATTATTTGCTATAATAAATGATTTAAAATATCTCAAAGCGTCTGGCAGACTTTCTGGAACATCTGCAGCAATTGGTGGAATGCTTAACATAAAACCTATTGTTAGTTTAGTAGATGGAAAAGTTGTGAATATAGCAAAGTGTATGGGGACTCCAAAAGCTGAAAGTTATATTATAAACAGCATAAAAAATCTTGATCAAACCAAACCCATTTATTTTATTCACAGCAATGTGCCAGAAAAAGCAAAAGAATTGTATGAAAAAAATAAATCAAAATTTGCTGATAGTCAGGAAATTAAAATTGGAGGGATAAGCTATGTTGTAGGCACTCATGTTGGTGCTGGTTGTTATGGTGTGGTTTATTTTGAGAATTAAATAAAAATTAATAGCGATGCATTGCATTGCTATTTTTTTATAAAATTGATTTACTTGACATTTTTTTTTAATTTTTGTATATTAAAAATATAATAATATGATAAAAGGAGATTATATGAAAAAAGTTTTAGGAACAAGTTTTTTGATGGTTATATTACTTTGTTGTTCTTTCTTACTTTTTGCATGTGGAGAGCAAACAACAATTGATAAAAGCGGTGATTATCATGTTGTAAGTGAAGAAGAATTGAGTGAAGTTACAACACTAATTACAAGTTTAAATGACACTCAAACCAATATTAAATTTTATTATGATTCACAAAAAATTGAATCTGGGGTTACTTTTGACACAAACATAAATGGGTTATCAGACGTAGATTATAATCTTTCTTTTAATGTAAATATTGGTGCTGGTGGATCTTCTTATAGCCAAAGTGTTTATTATAACTCTTTAGAGAATATATGTTACTTAATCAATTATGATGGAACAAAGAGTAAAACCCCATTAAGTCCTACTTATGATATGCTTGCCAATAATGCTATGAGTACATCAAATATATACAAAACATGGAATGAAAAAACATTTACCCAAAATGATATTAAAATTGCTAAAGCAAGAGGAAAAATAAAAATCAAAATTGAATTTACTGATAGCACACTAGGTGAAAGAGGTGAATTATATTACGAATTTTTAGATGATGGATCTTTTGTAAGCTATTCTTACGATTCAAGCATAAATAAAGATGGAGTCAAAGAATATTTAAATATTGATTTGGAAGCAACAAATAAGGTTGTTGAAGTTCCATCTGATTTAGGAAGTTATAACTAAATTTAAAAGATTAGGTGATAAAAATAAATTATTTAATTATTATTAAATAACTTGATTTTTGTATAAATTAAAATTATAATAAAAAAAATAGATTATAGATAGGAGAATGATATGGAAAAAACACATACCACTCTATTAGAAAAAACAGAATTTAAAAATTTTATTGTTAGGCTTGGGAAAATCTTTTCTAACTTATCTATTTTAGGGTTAATATTATGCTTTAGTGGAATTTTATCTTTTGCTGCTACTGCGTTTATAATTTTAATGGGTTTTGTTATTGTAATTTTATCTATAGGAACAATATTTATTTATATTCCGAATTTTTTTGATTTATTTATGTCTGCATCAAGTGTTTCTGCTCAAATTTCTGGGTTTTTCTTGCAAAATTTCTATATTTTTGCAGCAATTACAATATTAGGTGCAATTATTTCCCTTGTTTTGTTACTTTTAGATAAACAAAATAAACATACTGCTCGTATTGTCATTTCATCTGTTGTTTTAGGTATTGTTTTAATTTCTATTATTG
>CALWRN010000070.1 GCA_944383975.1 uncultured Clostridia bacterium
TGTTGGTTTTACTCTTTTAGGTGATTTTAAAACACCAAATTGTTTTTTTTGACAAATAACTATACCTAAATTTTCCAAGATGTTAAATAAATAATTACAATTCACATAATTAATAATGAACCAAGAAGAAGATTTAGAAAGTTCAGCAAGTTTGTTTTCATCGGATAATTGGCGAAAACTATTTATTTCATTATAAATTTCTTTATATTTTGATTTGTCAAAAGTTGACAATTTGTAAAGAATATAAGCTATTTCGATATTTGTTAATTTAAAATTTAGGTTATTGTCAAGTAAATATTCAAATAGTATTCTAATTGGATACACATTTATATCTCTTACATTTTTATTTGGGTGAGGAAATTGCAAGTTAAATAGCATCGCAATAAAAATTTTATTTCTTTTAATTAAATCGTTTTGGTATTTTAACAACAATTCTCCATAAGTGCTTAAATGTAATTTATGATTTGTAGTTTCATATATTCCACCATAAAATCTTACTTCATCTATTTTATGATTTGCAGTAGATTGGTCAAAAACATTATTTAATACAGTTTGCGGATTATATAGATTTTTATTTCTTAACAATCTTAAAAGATTTTGTTGTAGTGAAAAGTCTTTAATTTTACCATTCATATCTTCAAATATTTTTAGAGTTGCAAAGAATTGATTAATATCGCATGAGTGTTGAGGAAATAACCACATAATTTTACCCCCTATTTTCCACTATTTTTTTTATAAGTAAAGGTGGAACACCTTCTCCAATTACTTTTCTAATCAGGTTCTCATTCGCCCATTTTGGAATATCCCAATCCAGTGGAAGAGTAAATAATTTTAAGAGTTCACATATCGTTAAAACTCTAGCATCTGAATAAGTTCCATCTGGTAAACACCTGCCGGGGTGAACATTACATTGAGAAGAAATACTTCCATTTGCCATAGTTATTGTAGGTGCCGGTTCGTCCCATTTCATTCTTTTATATGTTGTATCATATCCAGATACTTTTTCGCCATTTGCTTTTTTAGGATAATAAATTTTATTTTCAAACGCAGAATGTCCTGTAGGTGTATGCATCATAATTTCTACATGTCGCCAAGTATGAGTAGGTGGGAAATGCCATTTGTTAAATTTTTTAGCTTCTATTAACTTATTTTCAAAATTAGGGAATTTTACCATGAGCTCAGTTTCTCTTAAACAAGGGTCAAGTGACGGGAAGTCCCCGATTGCTTCTCTTACAGTTACTCTTTTTTTATCTTTTGTAGGATATTCCCATTTTGAATTTTTAGACATAAGAATAATTGCTCTTTTCCTATGTTGTGGAACGGAATAATCTTCAGCAAGCACTGTTTTGTTTTTGTTTATATTATAAATATGAGAATATTTTAAATTAATAAATTCATTAATGGTTATAATTTTGCCACCATATTCCATTTTGTAATTTAATAATTGTGGAACATTTTCAATTAGAACATATTGAGGAGATAATTCATCAATCATTTTAAATACTTGAAAAATTAAGAGATTACGAGTGTCAGAATAATCTCTTTTCCCAGCAACACTCATTCCTTGACAAGGCGGTGTGGCTATTAAAAATTGACAATCATTTTCTCTTGCACTTTTTAAAATTTCATCAAATTTTTCGTATATATCTCCACATATCATATTGCAATCAGGATATAGGTGTTTATAAAAATTTGCTCTTTCTTCAACCAGTTCATTTGCAACTTTAATATTAATTCCTATATCTGATAGATAAGTTTCTGCGATTCCAACATTAGAAAACAATGACAATCCATTAATGACTTTATGTTTACCTTGTAAAAACATAGATTTAAATATTTCTTCTAAGACGTTGACAACAATTGCATTGCCACAAAAATGATAAACATTTCCACTTGTAAATTCATTATTTGCTTGCATTTTGTAATAGTCGGAATCTGAATATCCCATCAGTCTCCAAGATTCTAGAGGAGTAATATTTCTCATAAATAATTTATTGTTTTTTCTAGTAACAAATTTAATTCCACATCTTCCAGCTCTTTGAGTTGAGGATACATTTCCAACTAAAATGCCATTCATTTTCCAGTCTCTATCATCAAGATATTTAATTTCATCTTCATTTATTTGTGATAATAGCTCTGAGTAATTACATGGTTTATCTATTGCAACAGTATTATCATAAACATCGTAAAGAGAGCAATTTTTATCATTTCTTTCTGGTATATGATAATCAAAGTCGCAATTTAAGATAGATACCATAAAACATCGAATTCTTCTCTGTGAGACACCAAAATTTTGACTATCCAACAATTTCCAAAAATTTTTATATCCTAAGTTCTCTAAATAATTACACCATTTTTTAAAGTTATCCAAATTGTTTTTAGTTACAATGTTTTTTACATTTTCCATTAAAAGAAATTTAGGTCTTTTTTCTTTTATTATTTTCCCACAATCCCACAAAAGAGAACTACGCGTTCCGCTATTTTCATCAAAACCTTTAAGCTTTCCAATTGAAGATATATCTTGACAAGGAAACGAATATGTTAATAAATCATGTTCTGGAATCTTGTTTATATCAATTTTTGAAATGTCGCCCAGATTTTTACTTGCAATGCATGCATTATAAATTTTAACGATTTCATCATTAGAAATTTTATCTATTTTATCTTGACTGAATATATTTATATCAACAAGATAATTTTTCATTTCTACAATTGGTATTGTTTGATTATTTGTTTTATAGTCCTTGCAGTGAATATTGCTGTATGCCTTTATAGCCAAAGGGTCAATTTCCGATGTCGCAATAATCTCATAATCTAATCCAATATTTCGCAATGCCATATTTTGTGAGCCAATTCCCGAGAAAGTTTCAAATACACGAATTTTTTTAGTGGTCATCTTATCTCCTAATTTGACCACCTACTTTTGCATTAGATGGTCTCTTTTTATATATTAACAATGCCATTATAACATATATTTAAAAAATTTGTATCTAAATTTTAAAAATTAGTGGTCTATTTTAATCTAAACTGAAAATTTTAAATCGTTGATTGCAAAAGTAGGTGGTCTTTTTATATGTTTTTCAAAAATAATTTTAAGAAATTTTCGAAATATGAATTTACTCCCTTAATTTTTTAACTTTAGATGTCCTTATAAAGATAGAAGGGCAACCTTTACAAGTTAAAATAAATAAGGAGGAATTTTATATGAAACTTAAAGAATGGCTAAGTGTATGGCTAGAAAAATACACAAAACATACTGTGAAACTCAGAACCTATGA
>CALWRN010000071.1 GCA_944383975.1 uncultured Clostridia bacterium
AATAAAATAAAATAAAATAAAATAAAATAAAATAAAATAAAATAAAATAAAATAAAATAAAATAAAATAAAATAAAATAAAATAAAATAAAATAAAATAAAAATATATAATAAAATATTAATAATTATTTTTTATTAATTAATATTAATTTTTAATAAAATATTTTGATATAAAAAATCCCTATGAAATGAATTCATAAGGATTTTTTTGTTTATATTCTATTATTTAACTTTTTGACGTTTTCTTAATGCAACTGTAATTCCAATGATTGCACCTAGAGCAATAACACCAAATATAATTGCAATTATTGCGAAAGCGTTAAGTGGTTCAGTTTTTTCTACCTTATATGAATATAATAAGTGTCCACTAGAAGTGTAGATTTGAATGAAATATACACCTGTATCTGAAATTGTTAAAGTAGAAGTTTCACCTAAAGTTGGAAGTGTTTCACTTGTGTAATAGTAATATTTGCTTCCAATTTTTATATATGAATCACCGATTGCATTGTAGTAATTTTCAACATTAAATGTAATGGTAATATTATCAGTAGTGCTTGATCCTTCTGCGATAGAAACATTAATAGGTGGATTTGCCATATTAATCCAGAATTCATATGTAAATTCTTTTCCAAGAGTGTTTACATAAGCAGGATTGTTAGGGCAGATTGTAACTTGATATCTTCCACCACCAGTTTTTTCATCAAGATAGTTAACAATCAATTCAGAGAGATAAGTTTTTCCATTAATGATTAATGTATCAAAATTTGTAATTTCAATTAAATCTGAAGTGATATCAATGCCATCTTTTACAACTTTAGAGATGTAATAGTTGCCATAGTTTGTAAATTCATAGGCATATCTTGATTCATTTTTATTAATTATAGTGAAATTAAATTCTTGCTCACGAATTGGAATACCAGTTGTGCTTGTTGCAGTAAATTTAACACTATAATATCCTGGTTCATTAAATGTATATTCATGGTTTCTTTCAATATATCCCGTTGAAGAAGTTTGACCAGTTATTTGTTTAGGATAAGAAATACCATTTTTTGTAACTGTTATAGTAGGGTAACCAGAAGGTTGATAATAAGTAGAAAGGTTTGTCAAAGAAAGTTTTACTGAAGAATTATAAACAGCATTTTGTATAGGTTCTGAAACATTTTCTGTTCCATCGCTATTAGTTGTAGTAACAATAAATGGTGTAGAATTTAAGAAAATAATATCAATATATTGACTTCCGTTAAATGATTGAACATTTGCAGGTGTGCAAGAATCATATAACTTAATTCTATAAGAACCAGCAGATTCAAGGTAAATATAAGAAGTTTCATCGTTTGTATAAACTGTAGGATAGATTTCAACATAATTTCCATTAAATAGTTTTAAAACTTCAACATTTACAAGGTTTTCACTTATGCCATAGAAAGAAGTGAAGTTAAGTTTAAGTCTATCAAAATTATTTTCTGTTTCTTTATTTGCAACAATAATTTCAGATGAATTTGATTTGATTGATGTTGTATTTCCAGAAGCAGTTTCATAAGTAAATTGTGTTACTATATTATCTGTTTCTTCAATATAAATTATAGTGAAATATCCGACTGATTCCGAACAACTATAATAATAAACTTCAACCCAAACATCTCCACCAGTGCTTATTGTTTTTATAGGATCACCAATATGAACATTAAGTTCTTCATTTGGAGTAATCTTTACACGATTATTTTTATCTATTAAATAATTAACACTTACAAAGTAATTTGTTTTATATTCAATTCCTTCAGGAGAAATATAAGACATTTTGCTTTTTTCTACATTTAAACCATCAACAGTTATATAGTAATAAGATGCTGAAGAGTCAAGAATAGTAACTTTAAATATCTTGCAAAGATTTGTAAATACTGTATCAGAATCATATTTAATGAATACTAAATAATCACCAGTTCCGCTAATTGTATATCCACTAGATGAAGCAGATTCTCCGTCAATTAATTCCCAAGACTCTCCGTTATCTCTTGATAGGTAAACACTATAAGGATAACCACTTTCGTAATTAAATTCGCCTTGATAATCAAGAGATTGACCATCTTTAAAGTAAATTGTTACATTTTGAGAGTAGGTTGTAATTGTTTGAGCAGAAGATGTATAAGGTTTACCATTGAAATTAATAGTCATAGAAGGGATATTTGCAATATCCTCAATTGGTTTTTGATTTTTATCATTGAAAAGAATTCCGCCATTAGGAATATCATTCATAGTATTTGTTAAGAAAGGAAGTTGATAGTAAATTCTTATATGTAATTGTTTGATTAAACCATCTGATTCACTGTCCTTAACAACAACTCTGTAATAATCATCCCAGTTATTTGCTGTGTTTGCAACTAATGAATAAACTGAAATATTAGTAGTTGCATTTTCACTTTTTTGTAAAGTAGAAGCTATATCTTCATTCTCTTTGTTATATATTTCAATAGTATAAAGAAGTGTATTATAAGAGAAGTATATTGTTTGATCTGAAATATAAGTTATTGAACCATCGCTTTCAGGAAGTTGATAAATTGTAGAATCTCCTGTAATTTCATTATAAGCAATCTCATTTGCAAGTTGAATTACTGTTGTTTGGTTTCCAAAGTTATCAGTAATAATATATTTAACTTTTTGAGAAGCATTTGCACCAAGGTTTATTTTTATTTGTAGGGTAGTACCTGTTACAAGAGTTTCAAATGTTATATAACTAACTCCCATAAATTCGTCTGTTGGAGTCCAAGTGCCATATACTTCTTGGTTTGCAACCATAATAAGTTTCCATTTATCCTCTTCAACACTTGTATTATCAAATTGATAGATTGAAATGTTTGTTGGATATATGTAACTTGTTGTAGTGCTTTGTTGTTGTTCAGAAGTAGGAACTGATATATTTAAGATTGCTGAGGTTTTAAGAGGATCTTCAACTTTTTGAGTATTTAATGTTGCATCCATAATTGAGATGTAGATTGTTGAGTTTGTTCCTAAAATTCTATCAGTCAATGTCAAAGTGTGTTTGTTGCTTGAAGATTCAACAGTTTCAAAGATTGAATTAAGTTCAACTTGTTCAAAGCTTATTCCACTTGAATTAAATATCACTTTATAAATAATTCCATCAGCAAGCCAAGGAGATTTCATATATCTTATTTCACTTTGATTTGCTATTTTAACATAGAATAAAGCCCAAGGGTCAGATTTATAATTGATATTTTCTAATGTGAAATCGCTATTTGAGTAGATATTAAAGCCAGAAGTTATTTGATTATCATTAATAACAATTGGTTCATCATGTTGAGCATTTGTGTATGTGAAAGCATCATTTCTTACATTTTGATCAGTTTCGTCAGTTGAATTTATAACATATACCAAATATACGGTCATATTCTTAGCATAATCCATTTCAACTATTTCATAGTATCCACATATAAAAGGTGAATTTTCTAGTGAAGAACTATCATTAAGTATGTTTGAAAGATCAGTATAATTATTTGCAGCAAATGAAGATTTATCTACTTGAACGTAAGAATCATCTAAATTAGGAATATGCTTGTAGTAAATATATTGAGTTTCATAAGGATAACTTGATGCTTTATTTAAAGTATCTTTTAATGTTGTAGTAAAGAAGTCTGTAGTAACATTATAACTATAATATTTAAAGTATCCAGAATTCATAGAATAAGAATAACTAAATAAGCTTAAGTCAGTAGAAGCAGAAACTTCTTGTTCTTCATTTTTATAGTCATAATATTTTCTCATATAGATTTCTTGATAATTTTTTGTAAATGCTTTATTAGTTGCAGTTTCAGTATTTGTCATCAAAAGTTGAACATTTTGAGTAGGGGCAGACCTATCAAAATAAATTCGTTTAGTAACTCGTTTGTAGTATTGAGAGTTAAATCCTTCATACTGCATTGTAATTTCAAGATAACTATTATTTGCAGTTATTAAGTTTGATGTATCAATAGTAAAGTATTTAACATTTGTTCCGTCTTGAATCTCACTTCTTTGAACAACTTGTGGGAAACTTGTAATATATATTTGATTTTCATCAATTTTAGCATCATAAACACTAGTTGGAACTTCCCATTGAATTGTCAATGAATCTGAATTTGTATAGTAAGTGTTTGTGTCGCCTACTTCAGTGATTTCATAGCCATCAGAGCCATAAATTAGGAAATCTGGTTCTTGAGTGGTTATTTGGAAACTAAATTTATAGAAGTTGTAGAAAGAACTTGTAGAACCAATGTTATTGGCTTGATAAATTGTAACAGTATATTTACCTGGTTGGTAGAAGTATTTTACTGGTTCAGCATCAGCAGGAATTTGTCCTTTATAACCATCAACTTGATATAGATTTAAAAATCCACCAGTTGTTGAACCATTAGAATAGTAGTAAATAATCTTATTACCAGCAGAAGGTTCAAATTTAACTTCAGTGTAAATTTGATATTCTGCAATAGAAACGTTGTTATTTAAATATTGATAAGCTTCAGCTTCAGTTATAAAACTTTGAACATTAATTCCTTCAACATAAACATCAAAGTAGCCTGTTTCTTGATTTTGAATAACTTGTGCGTTTCCATAGTATGAAAGGTTGTTGTTATGTGTTACAGAATAATCTTTTCCGTTGTTTTTATTGATAGAAGATGAAGTTGACACTGTATATTTATATTGAGGTATATAAAGTGTCATTGGAAGTTTATTTCCTTCAACTGATAAGGTTACATTAACATCTTCGCTATCAAAAGATTCTTGAGTATAGAAAGAACCTGAATTCAATCCATTTTCATTAAATGTAGGGAATGAAACTTCAATAGAAGAATTATTGTCTCCACTATACATACTCAATATAATATCACCACCAACAATACTTTCAAGAGAAGAATTGCTAGTTTCTGAATCTGTAACAGTTTCAAGTTGTGATATAAGATTGAAATCATCTACAGTAAATGTAATTGTACGTTTGAAATAATCATATTTGTCTGTATTATTTCCATTGACATAAAGTCTTTCAATGACATATCGTCCTGCATTTGGGAAGTCGCTTGTTCCCAAAGCAATGTTATAAGTTAAAACTTCATTAGGTTCATGGACTTCAGAAGTTTTCTTATAGATTTCATTTTTTTGTTCTACTTGGTCAGAAATATTATAATAAGCATAAGTATAATTTCCAATTTTTGTATATTCAATGACATAAGGATAGTAATATAAATTTATTTCTTGAACTTCACTACCATTTTCAGAAACAGGTATGTAAGTTAAATTAATTTCACTGTTTGCATCAATAGGGGTGTAGTAAGCAAATTTATAAGCTAAATCTGTTTCTTTATAATTATTTTCTTCATCAGACATATCTGGATTGTGTGTATATTGAGGATTAGAATCATCTCCATATTGATAAAGGGTTCCTGTAAGACTATAACTTGCCCAATCTAAAGGAGTTCCATCTCCAAAGTTAACAGAAAGTCTTGAAGCATCAGAAGTAACATTAAAAGTTAAGAATCCGCTTGGATAATTTTTGAAGTTTGTTGCTTCATCATTTGTGATTTGAGTATTAGATTTATCTCTTAAAAGAATTTTATAAGTTCCTTCAAGGGCAACATCATTTTCATCAATAAAAGTAATTTCATATTCGTAGTTTTCATTTGTATAAACTTCAAAAGTTGAATGTAAAGTGTCTTTTAAATAAGCTTTTTCATCAATTGGAATTATAAGATAAGTTCCGTTATAACTTGGAATACCGGCAGGGATAGAGCCGTTAACACTGAAACCAGCAAGTCCTGTTAAAGATTGAATATCTTTATTGTAAATTGAATTAAAGAATTGTTCAAGGACACTATCAAGTTTAGCATCAGCATTTTCAACATCTTTTCCATATTTATATGCTTGAATATTTGTATATTCATTAAGGTTTTGAATATATATAGCTTTTTGTCCAGCCCATTCTATAGAAATTCTTGTGTTTTCATTTGGAACAGAGATGCTATCACTATTTGTCATAAGTTTTCTAGTAACAGATGTTGATGTAATTTTTTGAACAAATATTGGGCTTGTATCATCAAGTAAGAAAATGTCAAAAGATGAGTTTCCAGCTTGGTCATAAACTTCAAGAATATAGAAACCAGCAGTTGATTTAACATAGGTGGCATTTATAATAGTAGAGTAAGATAAAGAATTTTTATATTCAGTCCAATCAGAAGCAGATGAAATATTTATTTTGTATGAAACAGGAAGAGTCTTGTTTGTTTGTAAAAGATAGGTAAGAAGTAAAGACAAATCATCTTCATTTGTTTGTGCAGAATAATAATTTATGCTTTCCATAGGAATGTATTTAACAAATCCATAAGTAGGGGCACCACTTTTCTTTTCATCCCAAGAGAAGATCATAGGTTGATTTGTTGAGTAAGAAGAGAATGAACTGCCTATTTTATAAGTTGTTGAAGTTGATATAGAAACATTTCTAGAAACAATATTTGAAATTTCATTTGTATCAATAGTGAAGGTTCTTACACTTGGTGTGTTTGAATTTGCAGATAGGATTTTTACTGTGTATAGAGCATTTGCGTAAGGGCTGTTTTTATCAATTAAAATTCCTTGTTTTCCGGCAACTTTTTCATTGTAAGTTTGGTTATCAGAAGCCTCTTCAAATGTTCTATATACGATTCCATAACCAGAAAGTTCTGTAATATCTCTATCTTGGAAGAAATAACTTCCGTTCATATAATTTTTTGCAGAAAGTGTAATTGTTACTTTTGCATCATAAATGTTATTTTCTGAATCATTTAAGATATAAACATTTTTGTTAGTAAATCCATTTGTGTAAATTTCTGAGAAATTTTCATCTAGAATAGTTACAGTTGGGGTAGTGTTTGTAACAGTGAAATAGAAAATTTGATAATGATAATAAGCACTTTGAAGAGTTCCACTAGTAGACATATAATTATCAAATTTATATTGAATGATATAAATATAAGTGCCTGCATTGTTTTGATTGAAACCTTGGAACTTGCTTTCTACTTCTGCATTGCCAGAAATGTCATCTGCTGATAAGTTAGTAATATCTAAGTCTGTAACATTGTATATGTAACTATTTGCAGAATCAAGAGTAATGTTATTTATAAATTTAATAGGGGTTTGATTTGTAGAAACAGGGGTTACACTGTTTGATTGAATATAATTTAATGTTTTAGTCAAAAGTGTTTTTGGATTAAAAGCACTTGATTTTGAAAAAACAGGAGAAGAAGCAGTCAGGTTAGCAAAATCATCACTATCAGCTTCTGTAATATTTTTATTTACACCGCTTGTAATATCAGCAGAATTTGTATAAATAGAGTTATCAAAATCAATATTTTTAAGTTCAACTGTTTCAGGTTGGTTTGTATTAGGATTTATTGTTGCATAATCAGAATAAACAGCTTGATAACCATAAAGATATAGGCGTTGGTCTTTGTTGTTAAAAACTGATGTAGTAGAAAGATTTTCAAGAGGCAAACTATAAATTATATCTCCACTAGTTGTTTCTGCTTTGTATTGGTATGCAAAACCTATGTCATATACTCCCAATTCTGAGAATGATAATGTAACTTGGTTGTCATTTAACTTTGTGTGAATAAAATAATTTTCTTCAGAAATTTCATTTCCAAGTTCATCATATTGAACCAATTTATTATCAGTGTAAGCAATAGTTGTAAAGTGTGTTGTTTGTTCAATATCAGTATAATTGATTTTTATTTGATAGATGTTAGGGTTGTATTTAATTGTAGGAAGTCCATTTTCATTTGAACCATTACTAAAATTGTAGAAATAATATCTAGAGTAAGAGTTTGATTCAGCAAGAACTGATTGTTGAATATTTGAAGAAACAACAATGTTAGGAAGACCTGTAGTTGAGTTAAAGTAAGTATTTGCATTAAATACCATGAAAGTATAGTAGATTGTTGTTTCAGTAGATGTGAATGTTAATCCACCATTGTTAGTGTAATAAACAACAAGTGGAACAGCAAGAGTGTAGCAACCTTCTCTGTTTAATGTAATTTGACTTTTATCAGTGTCTTCGCCAAATTTGATAGAATCTAAAGAAGTGTCAAGGTTAAATTTAACATTTAATTGTTGAGGTGTAAAGCTATAATTTGTTGGAACAAATGAGTTTGTATGAGAAGATGCATAGTTTTTAATATTTTGGTTTTGCATAAGGTTTGCACCAGTCATTCCTTGCCCAATTTGTTCGTTGGTTAAGTTGTAATATAAAGACAATGAATTTTGGAAATCAAAATAGTAATATTCTTGTTGGCTAGATATATTGACAGAATCATTAGTTCCTATAAAATAGCCATAATTTGTTTTAGCATCGTTTGATTGAAGTTCCTTGTTACCAATAACAACATTTTTGTAACTTTTGTTTTGGAAAAGGTAAATAGTGTTATCAACACTTCCAACTTCAGCACTATCACCATTTGAAGTGAAAATTTTAAAGTAGTCAGGAAGAGAATTAGAAATAGTATCATATTCTAAACCTGCAGCATAAGAGTAAGGGGATTTATTTGTTAATTTTAAACCTCCTGAAATAAAAATGCCTGCACAAAGAATACCTACAAACATAAAGGACAAAATCAATGAATTAAACAGTTTTTTAACCTTATTCATAAATACACCTCTCAAAGTTTTTTATTACAATATGATTTTACCATACAGACAAAAAAAAACAAAATAATTTGACGAATTTATAAAGTTAATACATAAATATATATAATTAATATATACATAAATAGAGATTTTAAACAGTGATATTTACGATATGCTTTTTAATGATAATAAAAAATAAATTAAAATTAATAAATAAAAATAAAAAAAATAAAAAATAAATTATTTTTTTTTAATTAAATAATATTTTTAATATTTTTTAAGTAATTTTTTAAATAATAAGAATATTTTATTTTTTTTAATAATAAAATAATAAGTTATAAATAGCATAATTATAAAAACAATCATATAAAAAGAGAGTATAGGGGTGAAAATATGAAGTCACTATCATTATGTATGATTGTTAAAAATGAAGAAGAAAATCTTGATTGTTGTCTATCAAATGCAAATCAATATGCAGATGAAATTATTATAGTTGATACGGGTTCAACAGATAAAACGAAGGAAATTGCGAAGAAATATACAAAAAACATATATGATTTCAAATGGGTCTATGATTTTTCAAAAGCAAGAAATTTTTCGTTTGACAAGGCTAAAAGTGAATACATAATGTGGCTTGATGCTGATGATATTGTTTTACAGCAAAGTGTAAATGAAATAAAAAAATGGAAAAGACAAGATAGCAATGAAGATGTTTTAATGTGTAATTATGTAACAAATTATGAAAAAGATTATAAACCAATTTTTCAATATTCTAGGGAAAGGATTATAAAAAACAAGCCTAATTTAAGATGGCAAGATCCTGTTCATGAATGTATTGTTCCAATTGGTAATGTAGTTTATAATGAGAATATAAAAATTTATCATCACAAAGTGAATAAAGCATACACAGATCGCAATCTTAATATATATCTTAAGATGATAAAAGATAATGTTAAGTTTTCACCAAGACAGCAGTTTTATTATGCAAGAGAGTTGTATTATAACAATAGAATTGATGATGCAATTCATGAATTTTCTAAATTTATTTCAGAGAGAAAAGGGTGGGTTATAAATAATATTGAGGCGTGTTTAAATTTATCAAAGTGTTATCAAATAAAAAAAGAGTATGATAATGCTTTATCAGCTCTTTTTGGCTCTTTTATTTATTCAGTTCCTAGTGGTGAAATATTATATGAAATTGGTTGTATTTTCTTAAATCAAGGAAAGTATGACAATGCAATTTTTTGGTTTAAACTTGCTTTGCAAAGCGAAGTGAATGTCAAAAGTGGTGCTTTTATAAATGAAGATTGCTATAGGTTTTTGCCTGCAATACAACTTTGCCTATGTTACTATAAAAAAGGTGATGTTATTCAGTCTTATCACTATCATTTAGTATCAAAAGGTTTTAAACCTAATGATGAAAGAGTGATATTCAATGATGCCTTTTTTAAAGACCTAAAAGATAAAGAGGTGATTAAATAGAAAAAAACTCCTAATTTATAGGAGTTTTTATATAAAAATATTTAGTTTAATTTAAAATTATCAAATTCATGAAGTTTTTTTGTCATTAATTTTAGATATCTGTGTCTTTTGACTGCAACTGTCAATAAAACATGTCCTTTTTTATTGAATGAAACAATAGTTTTTCCAGGTTCGTCTTTAGTGTCAACTTCAACTTCAACTTTTTTGCATTTAAAAAGGTGAGGGTAAATAAGATAAAGATAAGCGCATGTATCATTTGTAGCAATTCTCTTATCTGGATAACCTCTTTCCCAATACTTATCATACATTTCAAACAAGAATTTACCAACTTCGTTTGTGTCTCTCATTTGATAAACATAATCTTCTGTTAAATAAGCTTTGTTTCTTCCCATATCAGAAGGAACCATTACTAAAGGTATTTTGCTGTCTAAGACAATCTTAAAAGCTTCAGGGTCAGAAGAGATATTAAATGATATATGTTTTGGAAATCCTGGCATACCATAAGGTGCACCACCCATAAATATGATCTTAGGAATTTTCTTTATAATATCAGGGTGCTTAGTTAAAAGCAAAGCCATGTTTGTATGAGGTCCAAAAACGAAAGGTATAATATCTCCATCACCTTCATTTAAAACTCTATACATAGCTTCAACTGCATCTTCATCTAATATTTTTCTATCAACAACCTTAGGAGGAATATAACCACCAAGACCTTCTTTTGAGTGAACATGTTCAGCTGTAGGACTGTTTCTATATAATGCTTTAGCTGCACCTTTAGCAACAGGAATGTCTAAATTAAATTTATCTAAAAGATGAAGAAGGTTTCTTGTTCCAGTTTCAACTTTAACATTTCCTGAAACGGTTGTGATAAGTTTAACATCCAATTTTTTATCAAATAGGGCGAATACAAGACAAGCGGCATCATCAACGCCTGGGTCAGTATCAATAATAACTTTATATTTTTTCATCGTAAATTCCTTTTGTTAGTAATATTGTCCTTAATTATTATATTCAAATACATAAAAAATGCCAAATGTTTTGTCAAAATTCGTTGTAATTTTGTGCTTTATATGATAAAATCTATATGCTAAAGTGAAGATGTACCGAAGAGGTCGTAACGGGGCGCACTCGAAATGCGCTTGTCAGGAAACTGGCACGTGGGTTCAAATCCCACCATCTTCGCCAATTAATAAAGACCTACTTACTTTAGTAATACTGTTAGAATAGAAATATGAATTTATTAAAATATATTTTAAAAGTTGATTGAGATGTTTGATTGATAAGAGATATCTCATTATTTCTAACGAACTATCTTCACGCAGGCTTTGTAAGACAAAAAATAAAAGGAGAAAAAAATGAATATTTGGAAAGATATTAAAGAAGAAAGAGTTAAACCAGAAGATTTTATTGCATGTATTGAAATTCAACAGGGGGATAAAACAAAGTATGAACTTGATAAGGAAACAGGTTGTTTGATTATGGATAGAGTCCTTTATACAAGCACACATTATCCTATGAATTATGGATTTATACCTTTAACATATAGCGAAGATAATGACCCTCTTGATGTGTTTGTTCTATGCAGTCAACCACTTGAAAGATTATGTCTTGTTAGATGTTATCCAATAGGTGTTATAACAATGACCGACAGAGATGAGCACGATGAAAAAATAATTGCAATACCATTTGGAGATCCACAATATAATGGTTATAAAGATATTTCACAATTACCAAAACACATATTTGATGAATTAGAGCACTTTTTAACTATTTATAAGCAATTAGAGAATAAAGTTGTTCATGTTGAAGCACTTGGTGGGCATGAAGATGCAATAAAAGTTATTAATAATAATCTAAAAAGATATAAAGATTTGATTTTAAATAAATAATTATATCATTATAATTAATGTTAAAAATTAAAAAATTAGTTATTACTTTCAAATTAATATAAAAAAGGAACTTTACTATTTTTGTAGAGTTCCTTTTATTTTTGTTTGTCTAGTTTAAAAAGTTTAAGTTAAAACTTTTTTGACTTATTTTTAATCATTTAATTTTTTAACTGTTAAAACGCAACTTCCGTTGTCTTGAACTGTTGTAGTCCCAGATGGAGATGTGGTTGTGGTTATTGCTAAATCAATAGAATCTCCATTTGAAAGGGTTGTTATAACACTTGTTCCTAATGACGCAGCATAAGTTCCACCACCTGTAGTGGTTGTTGATGCAGTTTGTTCAGTAACTGACGAATCAATTGGGGTGGTATTATTTCTAGCAGCAACATTAAATGTTAATTCAGCAGTTGAAGTCAAATCAACATTATAAGTGATTTCATAATCTCCATCTTCTTGAATAGTTATTGCATTTGATCCGTTTGTTGTGTTAAGTGCAGGCATGGCTGTATTTAAAGATAATTGAACATAATTGTTCTCAGTTGTTATTGATGGTTGCTGAGTTGCATTATTATAAAGCCCACCATAAGCAGAAAGTCCTGCGCCAGTAGCACCAGTAGGACCGGTTGCACCAGTAGCCCCAGTAGGACCGGTTGCACCAGTAGGACCAGTAGCACCGGTATCTCCTGTTGTGCCTGTTGCACCTCTAGGAATATTGAAAGTCAAGGTAACACTAGAGCCCGTTTGGCTTTCAGAAACACTTGCATCATTTCCAGGATCAAGAGTATTAGTTGCAGCAACTGCAAATGTTGTTGTTGCGCCTGTTGGTCCCGTTGGTCCTGTCGGCCCAGTAGGACCAGTTGCTCCGGTAGGTCCAGTCGCCCCAGTAGCACCAGTAGGACCGGTTGCACCTGTTGGTCCGGTAGGGCCAGTAGGTCCTGTGTCGCCTCTAGGAATATTAAATGTTAATGAAACATTAGAACCTGTTTGGTTTTCAGAGACACTCGCATCTGTTCCAGGATCAAGAGTGTTAGTTGCAGCAACTGTAAAAGTTGTTGTTGCACCTGTTGCTCCAGTTGGTCCAGTAGGGCCTGTAGGGCCAGTCGCACCAGTTATACTTGCTCCCGTAGGCCCAGTAGCACCAGTAGGCCCAGTCGCACCGGCAGTTCCGGTAGGACCGGTTGGTCCAGTTGCACCGGTTACACCAGCACCAGTCGCGCCGGTAGGTCCAACAGGCCCAGCAGGTCCAGTAGGGCCTGTAGGGCCCGTATTGCCAGTTATAATAATATTTTTATGATTACAACAGCGATTATTGCATCTATTAAAAAAATTTGACATTTAAACCTCGCTTGGAGCATTAGCTCCACTACATATTATGTAAAAATTTTAATAATTGTTAGTGAAATAAATATAAAATTGTTTTATTTGTTTTGTTTTTAAAGTATAATAAATACATGAATATAAACACAGAAACAAAAAATATAATTATACAAAGATATCAAAATAGTCAAAAATTATTAGATAAATGTTTAAAAGTTTTGCGTAAACTTAATTTTTATTACGAGAAGAATAATTTTCAAATTGATTCCGAAATTTATTTTGCTAAAAATTTTTATCATCACATGAAATCTTTGATAAATCATCAGAAAAATTTTTATTTAATCTTAACCCAAAAAATGGGGGATTTATCTAATGAGAATATAGAAAATATCATAGATAAAATATTGAAACAAAAAAACAAGGCTAATAATGAAGCCTTTGTTGATGATTTAAACAAGATGTTAAATTTTGCAGAAAAACAGGATTATGTTCAAAAATTTGGAAGCAAAGTAATGATTGACTATTTCTTAAATTTTGTCATTGATCAGTATGATTTATCTAAGATTGAAGTAAATTTTTACCAAAATTTATTTGAAATTGTAAATGATAAAAGTTTAAAGCCTGATGAAAATGAATTAGTTTAATGAATTAAAAATAATTTGAAGATTGTTTTTAATCAAAGATGCCAAACGATTATATTCAGGGATATTTATTTCACTCTCTATTTTAGTTATAACAGAAAGTGCATTTTGTAGGTATTCTTTAATTTTGTTCGGAGAAATTTCTTTGTCAACCAATTCAAGAGGGGAGGCAAAGATAGAGTAATAAAGATTAGAAATCATAAGTTCGGTTTTATCAAGAATCAGCAAATTGTCCTCATCTTTAATAATTTCTTTAATAGAAACGACAGTTTCATATAGGTTTTGAATATCTTTTTGTATTTCAGGCAAAAGAGTTTTTTCCGCTTGAATATTTATCTTGTTGTTGAAAAAATTTCCTTTATATAAAGATAATTCATATTTTTCAGTCAAATTATTATAATTAAAAAAAAACTTGTGCATGATGTTACTCCTCACAAGTTTTATATGTCTGATTTATTAAAATTGTTAATTTAGACTTTTTGTTATTAAAGGTTTAATCCAATAGATACAACATCTTCAGGGAATGCTGCATGAAGAATTTCAGGTAAAAGTAAATTGATAAATAAAACTAAAACTAATAAGACAGCAATGCCGATGATTGTATTTTTAAGTCTTGTAGCTGCGGTTTTTCTTTTATCATCAGTTTCACTTTTTGCAAGATTTACGCCAAGAATTACAGCATAAACAGTTCCAGCACCACCAACTACAGCAAGGATTGCATAAAGAATAGTTGGAAGGGTGTTATAAACATCTTCCAGCCAAGAAAGATTTCCTTGATATGTATAATTGAGTAAAGAGATTAAAAATTGCATAGAATTCTCCTTATATCTAGAGATATTTTAACATATTTTAAATATAAAAGCAATAAAATTTTAATATAAAAGAATAAAAAAACATCGTTGAACGATGTTTTTTTAAATAAATAATTTTTACATTGAATAAACAAAAGATGGTTGTTATTATTCTCCTGATCCGACAGATGTTCCTTGGAATGCTTGTAAAATTGCAGGTAACAAATATAAGAAGAACACAATCAACACTAATGTTACAACAAGAGCAATTAAAACAGTGATTAAATGCTTCTTCGCATCATCTCTTTTGCTTTGATCTTCAGCACGGGCAAGTTGAATACCAAGATAAATAGCGTAAACGATACCAGCAAGACCCACAACACCAACAAGAATCCAAAGAATAGTTTCTACTGTTGCAATTGCAGAGTTTGCAGCATCAATAGCATCTTGGTTGTCCCCAAAAATCTTTTCAAAGTATCCACCCCATGTGAAGGTAACGGCTAGCAATGAATTCAATAACATTTTCCCCTCCTTTTTTATTCAAAAGCATTTGCTTTTTTAATACAAGTTTATGATAGCATAAAAAATATTAATTACCAAATGATTTTTATAATTTTTTTAAATTTTACTAAATTTATTTTATACAATTAAAAATAAATTATTAAATTAATTTATTGAAATATAGAAAATAAATAAAAAAATCTAAATAGGGTATATTTAGACTTTTTAAATTTTTAAATAAATTAATAAAAATTAGAATAAAATATTAAAAAAATGAATTAAAACTTTGACCAGGGCATGTGTTTTGGTTGCAATTATTGTTATAATAATATCCTTGGTTGTTTAAGGCTAAAAGAAGTAAAAGTAAAAAATTCGTGTTTGTATTTAAGTTTGTATCTGTTGCGTTTGTAATGACTGACAGAAGAAGAGCAAATAAAATACTTTGATTATTCATAAAATCCTCCCAATTTACAAAATTCTCAAATTTATGTCAAAATAAAACAGTTTATTATTTTGAATTTTTCTTCTGTGTTTGTAATATTAAGATTGTAAAATACGATTACATAGATTATTTATGAGAATATTTTAAATATTGTTACAAACAAATAAAGGAGAATTAAATGCAAAATAAATTTTTATTATTATCAGAAAGAAATAGAAGAGATATTATTTCTGCTTTGCCTCAAGAAAAAGATATATCAAAACTTGCAGATTATTTTCAAAATTTTTCGGACTCAACAAGAATTAAAATTTTAACATGTTTATCAATGATGAATATGTGTGTAAATGATATATCAACTGTATTAGGAATAAATCAAACAACAATTTCTCATCAATTAAAGCAGTTGAAGGATCAAAATATTGTTTCATATAAAAGGGACGGGAAAATTCTTGTTTATTATCTTACAAACAATAATGTTAATGATATGATGATGTATGCCATTAATGCGTTTTAAATAAGGTGAATTTTCATAGGAATATATTGTCCAGTTTTATAGTTAGCAGATTAATTTAGTTTACATAGTAACATTGTTTTAGAGAGTGTTGATATGCTTGACTTTTTTTATTAATAGTGTCATACTATTCCAAATGGAGCAAATATTATATGAAAAGAATTATTGAAACTTTGAATAATATGTCATTTGATTTGCCAGAGGGGTGGTCTGTAACAAAAGATAAATATGACATACAAAATGGGCAAGGGTTTATTAATAATGAAAATTATTTATCTAAAGATGGAAAAGTTATTTCTTTTTTTGAAATTCATAGGGATCCGGATGAATTTTTAGAATATTATTCATCTCTTGCTGAAAAATATAATAGTGTAACTGATAGATTTGAGCTTTTAAATCAATTTTCTTTAAAAGTTAATGATTTTAATTTTCCAGTATATATAATAAAAGGTTATAGAGAAAAACTTATATATCTTGTTCAAGTTTTTATAAATTGTGGAGATTGTATGGGTTGCTTTATGATTTATATTGATAAATATGACAGCGATGTTAAAAAACTTATAAGTATAAATCCATTAATGAAAGAACTTGTTAAGATTTTAAGGACTGTGGAGTAAAAAATGAAACGAAAATTATTATTGCATAGTTGCTGTGGTCCATGTAGCACACAAGTCATTGATGTTCTTAAAGATGAATATGATATAACCATTTATTACTATAATCCTAATATAGATACTGACGAAGAATTTAATCATCGTTATAATGAACAAAAAAGATATTGTAAGGAAGTTAATATTCCGGTTATTGATGATGGTTATAATCCAGATGAATTTTATTCTTGTGTAAAGGGACTTGAAAATGAAAAAGAGGGTGGAGCAAGGTGTCCTGTATGCTTCAAATTAAGACTACAGAAAACTGCACAAAAAGCAAAGGAACTTGGAATAGATTTGTTTGGAACAACCTTGACTGTAAGCCCTCATAAAAATTCAGAAGTTATAAATGCCATTGGACTTGCAGTTGGTAAAGAAGAAAATATTGAATTCTTAGTTGGAAACTATAAAAAGAAAGACGGATATAAAAAAAGTATTGAATTATCAAAAAAATATAATTTATATAGACAAAATTATTGTGGATGTAAATTTTCTAAAAATAACTAGGAGAAAAATTGGAAGACACTAAGATTTATTATCAATATTATAAAGATGAAAAGGAAGATAAGATAGCACAAAGAATATTTTTTATATTCGTTTTTATCTTACTTTTATTTTATGCAATGTTGTTTATAACTAATATAGTCTTTCAACAAAATTATAGATATATCACTATTAATGGTTGTTCAATGCAACCAACATTGAATCCTGATCCCGTCATAATTAATGGAAACGCAGTTCAAGATGGTGTTTATTTAAAACTGACACAAGATGTTACATATAATGATATTGTTGTAATAGATAAAACTGAAGAGAATGATTCAACACCAATGACAGTAATAAAGAGGGCACTTGCATTTGGTGGCGATAAGATCAGCATTGCAAGAGTGCCAGTAGAAGGACAGGCGCGTTCTAGTTACAGATTTATGAGAATCAAAAACGGCACAAACAACCTAGAAGTTATTTATGAAGATTATATAAAAAGTTACGATTTGTGGGATTTAGATTATTCTATACTAGACAACGGAGTTGAATATGAATCATTCTTTTATGAACAATTTATAGAAGGTGAACAAACGACTGAATATATGGTTAAAGGTGTAGGAATGGTCAAGTTTTATCAGGTGCAAGAGGGACATATCTTCTTTATGGGAGATAATAGAACAGGAAGCACAGATGCAAGAATGACAGGAACAGAACCAATAACCAAGGTTGTGGGTAAGGTAAGGGCAATTGTCAGAAATTCAACAAGCTATCAAAACAGCATATTTTGGTGGTTTGGGCGAGTTAAGGAGTTTTTTGTCATAGTGTGGAATGATATAGTTGATTATTTTGCTTGGAAAGCGTAATTTAGTTGTAATTTTTATTGAAATATGTTATCATGGAAACAGGTGAGAACCAAAATAAAAGGAGAGTATGATAGATAAACAAACAACAATTTATCAAAGCATTTGCAGAGAAAGCTAATTTCACTCAAAAAGATGCAGGTATTGCTTTTGAAGCAATGGCAGCAACAATTGCTGAAACATTAAAAACTGGGGAAAAAATTCAAATTGCTGGATTTGGAACATTTGAAATGAAAAAGAGAGCAGCAAGAGAAGGAATCAATCCTTTAACAAAGGAAAAAGTTACAATTCCTGCTTGCAGTGCACCATCATTTAAGTTTGGAAATAGTTTTAAAGACACAGTAAATAAATAATAAAAAACCAGTTTTATAACTGGTTTTTTCATGTTAATAATTATATTGATAGATATTGAGATAGATATTGATAAAATTGGTTGTTGAAAGTTTATTTTTTATATGCTATACTTTATTACAAGAGGTCAAAATGTATAAATTTAAAGATGAATTAGATATGCTTTATAATATTGAACCTTATTCTTTAGGGATATATAAATGTGATTCTATTGATGAAGCAGAAAAAATTTTAAAAACAGGAATAAACCTTGTAAAACATTACCACATTGAAACCTTTATAAAACCTATGGGAGATTATAAAGATTTATCAAAAACAGATTTTAATAATATGTTTAACAATGGATATGTTGTTCTTGTTGCAGTTCCAAAAGAAATAGGGTTTGGAAAGAAACAAGAAAATAATGAAAAATCAAATGGAATAGAAAGCGAATTTTCTGCTTTGTTTGAACTTGGCTATGATGGAATTGTATCATCAAACATGAAAGAATATAAAAAAGCGTTAGATATATTTAAAAATAGAAACAAAACAGGAAAGATTCCAACGCAATTTATTTTAGGATATGTTGATGTAGAAAACGATGAATTTATAATTAATGGAAATTCAATATATACAACATTAGATAGAAGCAAAATAAATTTATATATAAAACCTCAAATTGACTTTTTAGATAAAGAATTAAGAAATGGAAATTATATGACTCATTTGCCAATTAAATTTATAGACGAGTCATTAAAAAATGTTGAATGGAAAACAAAAGAAATTAATAAAAGTTCAACTGAAGATTATGAAGAAGAGTATGAAAATGAATAAAAAAGACTTTTGCAAGTCTTTTTTTTATAGAACTTTATTAATTTTATTGTTTTTTTATTGTTTTAAATAAAATTTGACATAACCTTTTGGTGAATTACATAATGGGCAAAAATTCCAAGCGTGTTTATTTTCTTCAATATAGCCACAATTTGAACACTCCCAAATTATTTTTTCATTTGATTTATATAATGTTTTACTATCAAACATTTTAGAGATTTCATTTAACTTTTTCGCATTGTTAAGGTTTGCAATAGAAATTAATTTAAAGATTCTTCCAATTTTTTCAAAACCTTCATCATCTGCAATTTTAGCAAAATGATTATAAATATTTTTTGCTTCATATTCTTCAATTTCTGCAGACTCTTTAAGGCTTGTATTAAGTTTTTGTGATTCAAATGGATAGCCTGCATCAATATTTATATTGTCTTTTTTATTTTTAAGTTCTTCAAGCATTGCTTGATATAGAATGTTTGCATGAGCAATTTTATTATTTGCAATTTCATTGATTTGAATGGCTATAAAAAACATTTGTAATTTCTGTGCTTCGTTTGCTATAAATTTAAGTCTTGCACTGTCTTGACAAACTCCTGCAAAAGCCCTTGCCAAACATTCTTTTGTTTTACTCTCACTAAATTCCATAATAAATCTCCTTTTTTCTTTTTTATTATTCCTAAATAAAAAGATTATTAAACATTTGATTTTTTATTTAAAAAATTGTAATATTAAATTAAGAATAAAAAAAGGCAGGGGAAAAGGTTGAAAGTTAATAATAAATTAGAACTTGAGAATGTTCAAAGATATCATTATGTGTTAATAGGTTTTTCTGATTTTAAAAAAGTTTTAAAGAAGATAAAAGATTTATTAAAATTTTATAGAATTGAATATCAGGGAAAGGTCTATGCAAAAGAAGTTATTTATGATGTTCCAAACAATTTGTTGTCTGACTCTGGAATAGTTTTGTCAAAGCAATATGAAGATGGAAAAATCATGCTTAAAGTAAGAAAGATAAGCCAACTTCCTGGAGAAATGAAACGTCCAAGCAAGAAATTTATGCTTGGAGAACTTGAAGTTGATGCCGAGCCAAGAGATTTTTCACTACAAATTTCATCTGCGATTGAAAATTCTTTTGCTGCGACTTTCACAGTTGACCTTGATTCATTTGTAAAGCAAACTGTTCCAAAAATTCAAATTGATGTTTATTCAAAAAAATATTTAATCATAGGTGGGACAGGATTTAGGGCAGTTATGTTATATGAAACTGCAATTTATAAGGATATAAAAACAGGCAAAAAAGTGAGCCGTGATGGAATTACATTGCAATTAAATAATGATGAAGAAAGCCAAGAAGAAAACAAAAAAATTCTTGATATAATTGATAGAGAAATAAAAGAACTTGCACTTTATAATGTTTCTAGGTTTGAAATTGCACAAAAACTTTTATATCCTAAGCCAGTTGAACCAGATGAGGACGATAAGTTTACTGACGAAGAGGAAGAGTAAATATTAAATTTATAAAAATAGACCATTTTTAAATGGTTTATTTTTTTATTAAATATAAGGTTTAAAATATTTTAAGAATTATAAAGTAAAGAATATAAAAAGAATTTGTCTCATAGATATAAGTTAGTGAGAAGTAATTTAAGTTTCAAAAATAAGTTTTGCTATGGTGTAGGTGGTTTAGGTTATAGTTCAATGTCTCAAACATTGAATAGTTTTATAATGTTTTTTGCCACTGCAGTAATGGGAATATCAGGCTCTTTGGTGGGAATAGCAATTGCTATTTCATCACTATGGGACGGAGTTAGTGATCCATTAGTTGGATATTTGTCAGATAATACAAAAAATAAATTTTTTGGAAAACGATTAGGATTTATGTTTTTTGGAATTTTTGCTATTGCATTTTTAAACATTTGTATATGGTCTATGCCAGCAGGTATGCCAGAAATAGCAAAATTTTTTTGGCTTTTAATTGGCATGCTTGCCATAGAAACAGCAAACACATGTTTTGGAACACCTTATTCGGCATTAGCGATAGATATAGCACCTGATTATAATGAACAATCAAAAGTCCAAAGTTTTAAAACAGTGTTTAATATTATTGGAATGATTTTGCCTAATATTTTAATGTATTTTTTTATGTCTTCCATATCTTTAAGCATTCAAACGCAATATACACAAGAGGGATATATAAAAATTGCATGTATAAATTCAAGTTTGCTTATAATATTGGGACTTATTACAATATTTGCAACATTGCATTATGTAAGAAAAAATAACATTTATAGCATGGATATTCCAAAAGAAAAATTTAATTTTAGCAAATTAATGACTGGATATTTTGATATTTTGAAGAAAAAGAATTTTCGCACAGTAATTTTAGGATATTCATTTGCAACAATATCTTCTGCCTTTTTAACATCGGTAGGGATGCACTTATTTACCTATTGTTATCATTTTTCAAGCACGCAAATATCAATTGTTTTGATTTCTTTATTTGGAGGGGCAATAGCTTCTCAACCATTGTGGGTTTATTTATCAAAGCGTATAGAAAAAAAGAGAGCTTTAATAATTTCACTTTCAACAATAGTTATAGGAGTGTTTTTAACAGTTATAACATTCCTTTTCAGAGATTTTGTAAGTTCACAAATAATGTTTTATATAGCAATTCCATGTTTAATTTTTTGTGGAATTGGTGCAGGAGCTATGTATTCGCTACCTTTTTCAATGTATGCAGATGCTGTTACGCTTGAGATTTTTAAGACAGGTCAAAACAATGCGGGGTCATATACAGGATATTTTACTTTTTCATATAATTTAGCAAATTCAATAGCTCTTCTTATTATAGGCTTTTTGCTTGATATTATCAAATTTGATTCAACTCAACCAGTTCAAGCGATGTCTGTTCAGAATGGGCTTGGGTTAATAGTGTTTTTTGGTTGTACAATATTTTTATCTTTGGCTATTATGATTTTCTCAAAATTTTCAATAAAAAGATCCGATGTATTAAAAGTGCAAATGGTTACAATAAATAAAAGTGATAAAAAAAACAAATTTAGCAAATAATAATTAATAAAAGAGGAAACGAATGAAGAAAATAGGATTGTTTTTGATAGTTATTTTAGTTGCAATGATTTTTGTTGGGTGTGGAAACAAAAATTTTTCTTATCCGGTTGTTTATAGAGATGATTATAATACTGGTGGAAATATAGATTTTGAGTATCAACCAATTTCACACACAATTATCTTTGGTGGTGAAAATCAAGTAATTCAATATTATGATAAAAATATTGCAAAAGGTTGGGACGAAGAAGGAAATAGGGTAGGCTTTAAAATGATACCACCTACGGATTTAGATAACTATCAATCAGGGTTTGCTTTAATAAATGATAAAAAATTATCAAGTGATGAATTTTATAAATTAAAAAACGAAGATGGAACGTTAATTGCAGAGTTTTGTCCAATAGTTGATGAGAATAATAGAGATATAATAATAAAAATAACTTGGCAAGAAGGCGTTGAAGAACAAATTTATCACTTAAAAATTAAAAATGGAACAATATTTAATAAAAAGGAATAGAGATTTTCTATTCTTTTTATTTTAAAATGTTTTGCTTATAGTTTTTTATATTAATATGGGTTTTATAACTTTTATATAATATCTTAGTTTAAAAAAAATAATCTTAAAAAAGTTATCAATATTGACAAATGTTAAATTTGATTATATAATTAAATTAACATAGTTAGGGGGATTTATGTTAGAAAAATTTAAAATAAAGCAAATGATGGATAACTTAGATAGAATTAAACCAATTGATTTAATGTCTGACAAAACAACTACGGAAGAAGTAGTAAAATGGGCTAAAGATATCTTTGAAGCAATAGGAAGAACTCAATTAGAAACATTACCCTTTGAATATAAAGAAATGCTTTCAGATAAATTAAAAAAATTAGGTGGATTAAAACTTGAAGATATGGGAAAAACAAGATTCTTTGAAGACGGCAATACTATAGATGATATTATATCTAAGAAAAATAGTATAGCATTTCCATTATCAGCCATAGGACAACTTATAGATGCACAAGATTCAACATTTAATTACGGATTTGCAAGGATATTTGAAGGTAGAGAGTATGGTTGGACAAAAAAATGGTTAAAGTCTCACAATGTTAAGACTGATGATGAAAAATTAGCAGATATGCTTAAAGCTTTAGATAAAATAAAACCAATTGACTTAATGTCTGATAAAACAACAACGCAAGAAGCTGTGCAATGGGCTAAAGATATTTTTAAAACAATTGATGAAAGCAAAATAAGTTATATTAAAGACGAGAATAAGATTTTAGTGTCAGAAAAATTGAAAGAATTAGGTGGATTAAAACTTTCAGATTTGAAAAAAACAAAATTTTTTGAAGGTGGTAAAATTTTAGACGATATCATATCAAAGAAAGATAGTATAGAATTTCCATTATCAGCATTTGCACAACTTATTGATACAAGAAATTCAACATTTGATTACGGGTTTGCAAAGTTATTTGAAGATGAAGAGTTCAGCTGGGCAAATGAGTGGTTAAAAGCTCAAGAAGATATTCAAAGTGAACATGAATAAAAGTTATAATTTATAAGAAATAAAAAAGACGATAATCAATTTATCGTCTTTTTATTGTTAATTTAAGTAAAATAACTTTTAGATTTTATTTATTAATAGATTTTGTTTATTAAAGAATTTTTTATATTCCCTCAAAATTAAAAAATTGGTAAAGCCCATTTAGTTTCTCCATCTGATGATGAAACATGAAGGGCACCAGAAGTGGAAACAATGTTTGAAAATCTATAGTTTTCATCTTTGATTTTAAAAATTAGTGCCTTTAGACCTTTTTCTTTTGCAACTTGAAGCATCTTTGCGAAAAGCAATTTTCCATATCCATTTGATCTTTCTTTTTCATTGATAAAAATTTCTATTGGATTTATTTCTCTATTAATGAAATAACCATAACCAATTTCCTTTTCTCCATTTTTTAAAATATATTTTTCTGCATTTTCTTTATCAGACTTATCACATTTTAGTATTGTCATTATTTTTCCTCCTCATTAATATAGATATCTTTCAAATCTTTAATATAAGGTGTAAGTTGTTGTAAATTTTCATTATAAAATTCTTTAAAACTATCAAAATTTATGTAAGCTTCTTTAATTGAATTAAAGAATTGTTTATATTCCTTTTTAGAAATTGATTTGTCTGCAAGGAAACTCTTAATAGAATTTTTTAAAAAAGCTGTCAATTGATTATCATTTAAAACTTGTATTATTGATGTAGTTCCATAAATTTTTAAAATACTATTACCAGTTAAAGCCCAATATTCATCATATTCTGCATCAAGTTCAACTGATTTGTGTTGATAGTGGGCAATTAATTTTATAATATATTTGCAATAAGTTTTTAAAAAATCAAGTTCGCTAACTCTTGTTTCAATTTTATATTTATCTTTTAAGGCCTTAATTGCATCTTTATCATCTTTATCTATTAGAGCAAGTTCTTTTAAGTAATGTGCCTTAATTACATGAAATCTGTGCATTCCGTTATCACTTATAACATATATTCCTTTATCTGCCTCGTTCAAAGTTATAGGCTCTCTTTGAAAACTATTCTTAAGGTTTGAGATAATATTTTCAGTAGTGTAATCAAGCATAGAGAGTGATCTTTTTTCATAACCAAATCCATTCTCATCAAAAAAACGAGACATATTTTCAATACAACTATAATTATCTAAATTAAAGAATTTATAGTTATATCCTTTAATATCTCCGATACTTATCTCTCTTTGCACATAGTTATTTTTATTAATTCTGTTATTATGGATAATACTATTTATATCTAAAGATGAATCAACATGAATATCGTTTAATTTCTTTAAATTTTCATAATTAATATCTTGTTTATTTAAAAATTTTATTATTGTTGTGTTCATATTTTTATTATATATTAAATTATGTATGAAGTCAATATTGAGTTATAAAAACATTAGTTTTAAAGTAAATGATATAAAAAAAAACAAGACCTAAGTTTAGGTCTTGTTTTTACTCCAATAAATTTGGTAGCCTCAAGGGGAATCGAACCCCTGATTCCGCCGTGAAAGGGCGATGTCTTAACCGCTTGACCATGAGGCCATATATCAAAAATTAGGGAGTTTTTTTGATACTGTTCTATTATAAAATATAGATAATCTCATGTCAAGCATTTTTTGAAAATTTTATAATTTATATATAAAATTATTTTATTTGGTTTCTTGCGACAGCACAAGCATAGATTTCTTTTGCACTTTTTAAAAGGCTTGCACAGATTTCTAATGTTGCACCCGTTGTTACGACATCATCAACAATCAGAACTATTTTATCTTTGATTTCCTCTTTATTTAAAAGAATAATACTATTTTGTAAATTTTCTTGTCGTTGTTGATAGTTTAACAATTTTTGATTTTTAGTTAACACATTCTTGCATAATACATCTTTAACAGGTTTTTGTGTAAGTTTGCTTATGTTTTCTGCAAGAAGCATTGCTGGGTTATATCCTCTTTGTTTTATTGTCTTTTTGTGAGAGGGAACTGGGACAATTATATCAAAATTTATTTTATCTTCTTTCAGCCTTTTAACAATAAGATCTGCAAAAGGTTGTGCCAAATATTTTGCATTGTCGCTTTTAAATTTGATTAAGGCTTGTCTGACTTTATTTTCATAATTTAGAGGACATACACATTTTTTAAAATTTCTTTTCTTCTCTTTGCAGTGATCGCATACAATGTTTCCTTCTTTTATTTGCATATCACAAATAGAACATCTATTTCCATTATTAAAAATGTTGTTATTCAAACAATCTTCACAAATCGGCATATCAAAATTAGGAATATCTTTCCCACATAAAATACATTTGATATAACTTGGGAAAATTGATTCTAAAATTTTATCTTTAATATGAATAATTTTTTCTTTAAAGTTCATTTTATTCCTTTGTTTTATTCAAAAAGTTCTTTGATTTTTTTATTAGATAAAATAATTAAATCTTTAAGAAGAGTAAATCTTTGGACTGTGTAGTTATTTGAAACCATTCGCTTTAAGTTTTTTTGTTCACCAACGATTACAACCATCTTTTTTGCACGAGTTACAGCAGTGTATATTAAATTCCTTGTTAAAATCATGCTTGGGCCTGCTATTGCCGGTATAATAACAACATCAAATTCAGATCCTTGACTTTTATGAATTGTTATAGCATAGGCAAGAGAGAGTTGATTAACATCAGTTCTAGGGTATATACATCTTCTTCCATCTTCAAACATAACAACCATTTCATTAGTTTGAAAGTCAATAAGTTCAATAGTGCCAATATCACCATTAAAGACACCTTCGCCTTCTTCTTCAATAAATCCATTAAGTTTTTTCCATACAAGGTTATAATTATTTGTTGTTTGCATAACCTTATCTCCAACTCTGAAAATTGTGTCACCAACTGGAATTTCCATTTTGTTAATAGAAGGTGGGTTTAAACTTTGTTGTAAACTTTTATTTAAGTTATCAATACCACAAACACCAGCTTTTAGTGGTGCAAGAACTTGCAACTGACTGCTTTCAAGACCTGTAAATTTAGGAAGTCTTGAAACGACCAAATCTACTATAGAATTTTTGATGCTATCTAAATCTTTTTTTTCTTCAAAAAAGAAATCTTTTGAAGAGTTGTTTATAAGTGGCATTTTACCAGAATTTATTAAGTGTGCATTGGTAATAATTAAACTATCATCACTTTGTCTGAAAATTTTTGTAAGCATGGTTACTGTTATTATTCCACTTTTTAAAATATCATCAAGAACATTACCAGCGCCCACACTTGGAAGTTGGTCTTTATCTCCGACTAAAATAAGTTTGCAATCTCTAGGAAGAGCCTTACATAAATGGCTCATGAGTGCAACATCAACCATTGAAACTTCATCAACAATAACAACATTTGTCTTAAATGTATTGTTTTCATTATAAACAAACCTGCTTATTCTTGCAAGATCACCACTTGCAACTTCAAGAGCCCTATGAATTGTTTTGGCTTCTTCTCCTGTGCTATCCGACATACGCTTTGCGGCACGACCAGTAGGGGCTAGAAGCATGAATTTTTGATTGTTTTGTTTAAGAATTTCAATTATACATTTTATTATAGTTGTTTTTCCTGTTCCAGGTCCTCCTGTGATAACAGAAACGCCACTATTAATTGAGTTTTTAATTGCATTTTTTTGTTCTTCGTGAAAGGTTATATGATTTTTTCCCTCAAAGTGTTTTATTTCGTCTTCAAGGTTAAGATGCTTAACAATTTGTGCAGTGTTTAAAAGTGTTAGTTTTTGAGCAACAGCATTTTCATAAAAATAATATTTAGAAGGAATAACAATTTCATTTTCGTGATACCACATTGTTATAACTGTTTTATCAAGTGTTAAACTATTTAAGGCATCATCATATAAATCTTGGTTAACATCAATATCAAGTTGTAAAAGATTTGAAGCTTGCGACAAAAGCAAGTTTTTAGGAAGATATGTGTTTCCAGTTTTATCAACTGATGAAGAAAGTGAGTAAAGTATTCCAGCACGCACTCTATATTCACTATTTTGAGGTATGCCTATGCTTTTTGCAATTTTATCTGCAGTCAAAAAACCTATTCCATCAATATCTTCAACAAGTCTATAAGGATTATTTTTTACTGTATCAACTGTTTTTGAACCATAAATTTCATAAATTTTAAGTGCCATATTGGTTGTAATATTATATTTTTGCAAAAACATTACAGTATTTTGAAGTTTTTTAAGTTCTTTAAATTTGTCACCAATATCAAGGGCTTTTTTCATGCTTATATTTTTTACTTCTGCAAGCATAGATGGATTCATTTCAATAACATTAAAAGTTTGTTCTTTAAAATGTTGAACAATATTTTTGGCAGTTATAGGTCCTACACCTTTGATAAGTCCAGAGCTAAGATATTTTTCAATACCTACTAAAGTGGTTGGCAAAATTACTTCATATGAAGAGAAAGCAAATTGTCTTCCATATTTAGAATTATTGACAAAATCTCCCTCTAACGATAAATTCTCACCAATGTTAGCATTGATGAGTTTTCCGACACATATAACAGGAGTTGTGTTGTAATCTATTCCAAAAACGGTATAACCATTTTGTTCATTTCTGAATATAATTTCTTCAATAGGTCCTTCAATTTGCATATTTATATTTTAATATCAATTATGCTTAAAATCAACTAAAAAAGGTTGCATTTAAAATATTTTTTAATTATACTAATAAACAGAGAGTTATATTATGAAAAGAGCAGAAAAACTTATAGAAATTGAATCGCTATTAGAGAATTTGATGAAAAGCCGAAGAGATGGCAGTATTTTACGTATGAAGATTTTATTTTTCGGTCAAATTTACGAAAATCTTTCTGTAAGTATGATAATTGAAAAGTTAGGAATCAAAAAAACAAACTTTGCTTTAATGACATCAGCACTAGAAAAAGAAGGATGTTTGATTATTAAAAAATCAAATATGGACAAAAGATGCCATGTTATTGAACTGACTGAAAAAGGAAGAAACGAACTTGATAATTATTTAAAAGAATTTGATAAGGCATTAGGTCCAACATCACCAGATGTTGATTATGCAGTTGATGTTTTGTGTAAATATTTGAATAAAATAGTTTAATATTAAATTATGTTTTATATATCGGTATTTATAAATATTTTTTGTAATTAATCAGTAACTTGATAATATTTAATAAAAATTTTAGATTAATACAATATATTTATAGGTTAAAAATTAAAGATGTAATTAAATAAAAAGTTTTACATTTATGATTTATAAATCATAAATATTTAAAAGGAGCATATATGCTTAGATTTTTTAATTCATTAACAAGAAAGAAAGAAGAGTTTATTCCACATGGAGATGTTGTAAAAATGTATTCTTGTGGTCCAACAGTATACTCTTATCCTCACATAGGGAATATGCGAGCATACTTGTTTATGGATAATATAAGACGAGTATTAAAATATAATGGTTTTAAAATTGATGGTGTAATGAATATTACAGACGTTGGACATTTGACAAGTGATGCTGATGAAGGTGAAGATAAGATGCTTGTTGCAAGTCAAAAAGAGAATAAATCACCATGGGAAATAGCCAAATTTTACACTGACATTTTTATGAAAGATGTCAAAAAACTTAATATTGATTTACCAGAGCATATTTGTCCTGCAACCTCAGTAATAAACGAAATTATAAGTTTTGTTCAAGGACTTCTTGATAAGGGATATGCATATCAAACAAGCAAAGGAATCTATTTTGATATTTCAAAATTTGCTGGATATGGTCAACTTGGAATGGATGTCAACAGCAAAAAAGCAGGGGCAAGAATAGAGGTTGATAGTGAAAAAAGACATCCTGCAGATTTTGCATTATGGATTAAAGCACCTAAAGAACATATAATGCAGTGGGAAAGTCCTTGGGGAATGGGATATCCTGGTTGGCATATTGAGTGCTCAGCAATTGGAAAAAAATATTTAGGTGATTATATAGATATTCACACAGGTGGGGTTGACCATAAGACAATTCACCATGAAAATGAAATTGCACAAAGCGATTGCTTAGAGGGACACAAGGTTGTTCATTTTTGGATGCATCTTGAGTTTTTACAAATTGATGGTGGAAAAATGAGCAAAAGTCTTCATAATGTTTTCACTCTTGAAGACTTAGAGAATAATGGTTTCAGTGCCGAAGACTTTAGATATTTCTATTTTAATGCACATTATTCTAAACAACAAAACTTTACTTATGATTCTCTTATGTCAGCAAAAAATTCATTAAAAAACTTTAAAAAGGCAGTAAATGAACATAAAAATGGTTTAGCTAAATTGCCAGAGGAACTCAAAAAACAATACGAAAATGACTTTTTAGAAGCAATTAATGACGACTTAAATATGCCTGTTGCTTTGGCTGTTTGTCAGAAACTACTAAAAGAGAAAAAGAGTAAAGATGTTTATGATTTAATCATGAAATTTAATCAAATACTTGGCTTGAATTTTGAAACTAATAATGAACAAGAACTTATCCCAGATAATGTAAAACAACTTGCCGAAGAAAGATGGAAAGCCAAATTAGATAAAAATTTTGCACTTGCAGACGATTTAAGGAAACAACTTACAAATCTAGGATATAATGTTTTAGACAGTAAAGAAGGATATTCTTTAACAAAAATTTAATATAATAAAATCTATCCAAAATTGATATTAATGAATTAATAATAAATCAATATGGATAGATTTTTTTGTTGCATTTATATATTAATTAAAAGAATAAAATTTATTGAATTAATTGCTATGTTGTGATATAATAAACTGAAATATGTTGGAGGTGAAATGTGAATATAAATGTTAAGATGCACACTATTTTAAATGGTGAAAAAGGTTGCTATAGCAAAGAAGAATTAAGTGCCATTATAGGCAAAATATTTGACCAATATGGTGTAAATGAAGGCTATGAAATAGGAAAGGAAACGTTTAATGAAATTTTAATTAATGAGATTGCAAATGAATTTGCAAACAAAATTCCAAGAAATTATGATTATGATTTTAATCGTTTGGTTGCTGGACTTATGGGGGCAACTTGCTATATGCCTGATTCATTTGAAAAGTTAAATAAAAAGAAAAATGAAAATTTGCTAAATATAGCATCATTAGTTGAAAATAGTGGACATCATTCTACATTTGGACATTCTTTTTTAACTTTAGAAATTTCAGGAATACCAAAGGCACTTGCTATGGTTATAAACAACGAACATGATTATAACACCAGTGAAAAATCAGCAAGATATACAGTTATGAAAGATATAGAACCAAAACAAAATGAATTATATAATAAATGGCTTCAGATTTTTGAAAAGAAGATAAAAGAAAAATATCCAGATGGCAGTAATTCATTTTTTGATGAAAATGGCAAAAAAGCACACAAACTTGCACAAGAAAATGCAAGATATATGATTTCTGTTTTCACTCCAACAAATATGGTTTATACAACAAATTTCAGACAATTAAATTATATATGTCACTGGATGGAAGCCCAAATAGAAAATCCTTCAAATAATTTTTATAAGACATTAAAAAACGATATGCAAGAATTTGTTGATTTTTGCAAAAATAATAATTTATATTCTGAAAAACTTACTGACGGAAAGGATAGGGGATTTTCATTATTTGGAGATCCAATTTTAAAGAAAGATTTTTCGTCAAACTATCAATGTGCTTACAAAATGTCATTTGCTTGCCTTGCACAAGAACAACGACATAGAACAATTGATTTTAATATAAATAGATTAAAGTTTATTGATGATTTTTCAAAAAATAAAGAATTCTATATTCCACCAATTATAAAAGATGATAAAGCTTTGGTGGAAGAATATCTAAAAGATATTTCAACAGTTGCGGAATTTTTACCTCAAGGAACAATGATTGAAGTGGGTGAAAGAGGAACGTATGAAAACTTTATTGCCAAAACCAAAGAAAGAATTTGTGCTCAAGCGCAAAAGGAGATAAGAGATTTAACAGTTGTTCAAGCTAGAGATTATTTAAATCAATTAAAAGAGGACAAAGAAAATTGCAGTGACGAGCAATTAAAGGAAATATACGATTCATACATAACAGACTTGTCAAAAAGAATAAAAGGCTCAAGATGTACAGCAGGTTATAAGTGCAAGTCTCCATGCGGATTTAAAGAAGGAATAAATCTGGAAAGCGACGTTTAATTTAAGCAATTTCTGATTTTTATTTGATTTAAGATAAATAGTAATAAAATAAAAAATAGCAATGAAAATTGCTATTTTTTTAATGATATTTTTATATTTTTAATAAGATTTATAGATTTTTATTTGTTACATTGATTTTTATTATTTTTTAAATTTAATATTATATTTAGATTTAAATATTATTTTAATAAAATAATTTGATTTAAAATAATTAAAAAATAAAAAGGTAAATAAAAAAAGTTGGATTGTTCCAACTTTTTTTAAACACAATATTCTTTAATATTTTATGATTTGATTTATTTAAGTTTAACAGTTGCGCCAGCTTCTTTGAGTTTAGCTTCAATTTCTTTAGCTTCTTCTGTTGGAACGTTTTCCTTAACAGCTTTTGGAGCACTTTCAACTAAAGCTTTAGCTTCTCCAAGTCCAAGTCCAGTGATTTCTCTTACAGCTTTGATAACAGCGATTTTGTTTGCACCAACTTCAGTAAGTTCAACTGTAAATTCAGTTTTTTCTTCAGCGGCTGGAGCAGCAGCACCAGCAGCAGGAGCAGCTACAGCAACAGGAGCAGCAGCAGAAACTCCAAATGTTTCTTCAAGTTCTTTAACAAGTTCAGAAACTTCAAGAACACTCATAGATTTAATTTCTTCAACTAATTTTTTAATATCAGCCATTTTAAATTCCTCCTAAATGATTAAACAATTTTTATTTATTGTGATTATTAAAATTTGAATAAGAACAAGTCTTATTTTGTAGCAATAGCATTTAAAGCGATTGCAAGCCCTTGAACAGGGGCACTGAGAACTCTTGCAAGTGCAGAAATAGGTGCATTGAGAGTTCCAAGTAATTTGGCAATAAGAACTTCTTTGCTTGGAAGTTTTGCCAGAGCTTCAATTTCCTTACCATCAACGAAGTTACCATTAAGTAAACCAAATTTTACGGTTAATTTCTTTGTTTTTTCAGCAGTTTCGCAAACGATTTTTGCACCACTTACTTCATCATCATAACTGAAAGCAACCGCACTAGTGCCATGAAGATATTCTTCAGCACCCTTGATTCCAAGTTCGTTGAGTGCAAGGAGCAATAATTTGTTTTTGTATACTTTGTATTCAGCACCGTTCTTTTTGAAGTTACGACGCATTTCAGTATCTTCAGCTACGGTTAAAGCATTGTAGTCAACGAAAGTAACAGATTTAGCTCTTGAGAGTTTGTCTTTAATTTCTTCAACTACTAATTTTTTTGCTTCTAAATTAGCACTCATGAAATCTTTTCCTCCTTAATTTGAATATTGTGTTTTGAAAAAATAAAATCTCTATGCCCTCGGAAAAAAGCATAGAGATGAAAAATCTAAACTATTAACTTCTTTCCTCGGCAAGCACACGTAGGTGTTTATGTTTTCACACTTGCTGTCTATGGATAGACTTTATTTTAACGATAACTATTATACATAAAAAAAAATATTTGTCAATTAAAATTTGATAATTAATTTAAATTTTTTGCTAAATATTTAATAGACAAGTTCACAACTTAAAGATATCTATTGATTTGCTTTTTGTTTTATTTTTTTAGTTTTATAATGAAAGGGTTATGATATTTAAAAAAGTTTGGTTTAAAAAATCACAATCTTTAAAAATTATGCTGTGATTAAAAATAAAATTTTATGTTTTTGATTTTATTGACTAAATTTATTTAATTTGTTATATTATATTTGATTTTTTAATTTTACTATATTAATACTAAAAGAGGTAGCATATGGATTTTAGAGAAATAGAAAAAAAATGGCAAGATATTTGGGAAAAAGAAAAGAGATTTGAAGTGCCTAATCATTGTGAAGGAAAGGAAAATGCGTATGTATTAATTGAATTTCCTTATCCAAGTGGAAAAGGTCTTCATACAGGGCATGTAAGAAGTTACTCAGCTATGGATGCTGTTGCAAGAAAGAAAAGATTGCAAGGATATAATGTTTTATTCCCAATGGGGTGTGATGCTTTTGGACTAGAAGCTGAGAGAACAGCAATAAAAGAGAAGAAACCACCTCAAGAGATTGTTGCAAGAAATATTGCTACTTTTAGAGAACAATTAAAGTGTGTAGGATTAAGCATAGATTGGTCAAGGGCTATTAACACATGTGATCCAGAATATTATAAATGGACACAATGGTTATTTTTGCAATTTTATAAACATGGTTTGGCAGAAAAAAGATATGCAAATGTAAATTGGTGCCCAAATTGTGGAGTTCTTGCGAATGAAGAAGTTGAAGATGGAAAATGTTGTCAATGCCATTCTGAAGTAGAACAAAAACCAAAATCTCAATGGATATTAAAAATAACAAAATATGCAGAAAGATTGAATGATGATCTTGATCAAACTGATTATATGGAACATATTAAACTTGGTCAAAAACATTGGATTGGAAAAAGCGAAGGAGTGCAGGTTAAGTTCAAAATTGTTCAAGGTGGGGAGTTTGAAATTTACACAACTTGTATTGAAACCATTTATGGTATAACATTTATGGTTTTAGCACCAGAACATCCACTTATAAAACAGAATAAGGATAAAATTAAAAATTGGGAAGAAGTTGAAGCATATATTAAACAAGCAAGCAAGAAAAGTGAATTTGAAAGAGCAGAACTTACCAAAACAAAAACAGGGTGCAAGGTTGAAGGATTAACTTGTATTAATCCTGTCAATGGAAAAGAAGTGCCAATTTTTATAGGAGATTTTGTTTTATTAAATTATGGAACAGGTGCTGTAATGGCTGTTCCAAGTCATGACCAAAGAGATTATGAGTATGCTGTTGCACATAATATTCCAATGATTCAAGTAATTGATGGAAAAGATGTATCAAAGGAAGCTTTTGAAAAGCAGGATTATTTAGGAAAGGGTTGTAAACTTATAAATTCAGAAGAGTTTTCTGGTTTAACAGTTGAAGAGGCAAAGGTTGCAATTACAGACAAACTTATAAAAATGGGTGTTGCAAAAAGGCAAGTCAACTTTAGAATGCAAGATTGGGTTTTCTCACGTCAAAGATATTGGGGAGAGCCTATTCCAATGATAAACTGTCCAAAATGTGGATGGGTTCCAGTTCCAGAAAAAGATTTACCAGTAACTCTTCCAAAAGTTGAAAGTTATGAACCAACAAAAGATGGAGAAAGTCCTTTAAGTCTTATTGACGAATGGGTTAATGTAAAGTGTCCATGTTGTGGTGGCGATGCTAAAAGAGAAACAGATACCATGCCTGGTTGGGCTGGCTCTAGTTGGTATTTTATGAGATATTGCGATCCACATAATGATAAAGAATTTGCTTCTTATGATGCTTTAAAAGCATGGCTTCCTGTTGGATTATATAACGGCGGAAACGAACATACTAATAGACACTTATTATATGCAAGATTTTGGAATAAATTTTTATATGATATAGGTCTTTCACCAGTTAATGAACCATTTAAATCAAGAGTTTCTCAAGGAATTGTTCTTGGTTCAAATGGTGTTAAGATGAGCAAAAGTTTAGGAAATGTAGTTGATCCAAGAGATGTTATAAAAGAATATGGTGCCGATTCATTAAGAATATGGGAATCATTTATGGGTGATTATTTCGCGGATGTAAATTGGAGTGATGAAGGCGTAAAAAGTGCAAATAAATTTGTAAGCAGGGTAGTGGCAATAAAAGACTTCTTAACAGATGGAGATGAAATATCTGATGATCTTGCCTATATAATGAATTCAACAATAAAGAAAGTAACAGAAGATATTGATAAAATTAAATTTAACACAGCAATTTCTCAACTTATGATTTGCGTAAATGAAATATATAAGGTGAAGAAGATAAATAATGCTGAATATAAAATATTGTTAACATTATTAAATCCATTTGCTCCTCATATAACAGAAGAAATGTGGGTTCAGTGTGGGTTTGGAAAGGATATGACAAACGCAACATGGCCTACATATGATGAAAGTAAATTAGTTCAATCTGTTGTTGAAATTGCAGTTCAAGTTAATAGTAAAATTTTGACTAGAACAAATATCAATCCAACACTTTCTCAAGAAGAAATTTTAAAACAAGTAAAAATGAGTGAAACAATTGCAAATGCATTGAAAGGAAAGACTGTTGTTAAAGAAATTTATGTTCCTAGCAGATTAGTAAATTTAATCGTAAAATAAAAATAAATAAAAATAAAAAAAAATAATAAATAATAAATAATAAAAATTAATTAAAAATTTTCATTAATTTATTTGTTTTATTTTATTAAATATTAAAATTAAAACAAAATAAAAATGCTCTAAATTTAGAGCATTTTTTTATTTATTTTTATTTATTTTTTATTATTTATTTGAATCATTATCATCTGAATCAATTTTCTTTCTAAGATCATTTAAGAATTCTTGAAATTCTTTATCATCATCATCGTCATCATCATCTGAAGAGTCATCTTCATTATCAGTATTTTTATCTTCAACTACTTCGTCTTCAACAACTTCATCTTTGTTTTCGTCAGGAGTTTCTTCACTTTCAGTTGAATCTTCTTCTTTATCACTTTCTATATCACTTTCTTCTGTAGGTTCTTCAGTTTTTTCTTCATCATTTTTAACTTCTTCAGAATTTAATTCGTTTGCTTCAACAACATCTTTTGTTTCAGTAGCAGAGTCTGTAGTTTCTTCCTCTTCAACAACTTTATCTTCATCGTTTTCAACTTCATCATTTTTTGCATCGTTTAATAATAATGTTGCAGTTTGAACTGGTTCAGTTTCTTCTTCACCAATTGTTTCTAAAGAATCATCAACAGGTTCTTCTTCATCATCTTCTTCTTCAACAAACTTATCTTTATTTTTGTTGTAAAGTGCTTTTGCTATTAAAATTATCATACAGCAGATGAAAAGTGCAATTAATATTGAAATAATAATATTTAAAACTTCGTCATTTCTAAATCCATCTAAGAAACTTAGGATTAAGAATAGCCAAGCAATCATAGCAAGGAATGGTGCTACAAGAGCCAAAGATATTGCCTTTACAAATGAATTAATTTTTTTTGCATACTTAAAAGCCAAAAAAGTTGTTGCAACAGCAAAGATAGAAAAAACAATTCCTAAAACCAATGCTGCAATCTGAGATGATGTCATATATTCAAAATTCATAACCCCTCCAATTAACTAACAATAGAATATCACATTTATATATATTTGTCAATATTGTTTTTCTTTTTATTAGAAAAAATGTTTTGAAAATAACAAAAATTTGGCTATACTATAACTAGAAAATGAAAAAGATTAATAATAAGGTGTTAATAATTGTATTATCAGTTGTGGTAGGGGTTCTTGCATTAGGCGGAATTGTTACTGCTTTTATATTAAACTATAATGTTTTTTCACCAGAAAAAGTAGAAATAATTGATGATGGAAGTAGTGTATATCTTACAACCACAGCAAATGACAACTATAAATCCTATCGTTTCAAATTTGTTGATGAAGAAAATAATGAAATAATAATTGATTCAGAAAGTAACATTTTAACTTTGCCAGAATTGCAAAACAATGGGATAGAAATAGGAAAGACTTACAAAATTTCTACTTGTTATATAAGCGATAATGATGGGAATAATAGTCAGTTTAGTCAAGAAATTTCTTGGAAGGTTTATACATATTTATCTGCTCCAGTAGTTACATATAATATAGAATATAACAATTTATCATGGGAAGAGATTGTCAATGCAGATTATTATAAAGTGTTTTATAATAGTGGAAGCGATTATGTATATTATCAAACAACAGAAACCAGCGTAGATTTACAATTAATAAGTGGTGGAAATCGTGAATTTTATGTGGTTGCATATTCAAATAATGATAGTTATAGACAAAGTTCAAAATCAAATGTGTTAGAAATGGAGGTTGTTCATAACTATAAGGACTTTTTAAAAATAACAATTGATAAGGAAACTAAGACATTAAAAATATATGGAGAAGAATTATTACAAAAAATCGCTGTATATATAGAAGGAGTTTCTTACGAGGTGATTGATTTCAAATTTGAATATGATGAACAATTAAATCAATACATTTATTATGTTGATATATCATTAATTTATAGCGACACAGAAAACATAGGGGCTTCTCCTATGACAATTGACAAATATAATATTTTTGCAGGAAATGTAACTTATTTAACTGATGAAGCAGAAACTTCTAAAAATTAATTGAATAATAAAAAATATAAATAAAATAAAATCAATAAGGCATACTAAAAAATAAAAGGAAAAAGGTATGTCTTTTTTTAATGTTTCAAAAAAAATTAAAGAGATAAAAACTACTTTAAATGAAAGTAGTGATTTTGCATATAGATTTTATAAAAAGGATAAACAAATTATAGGACTAGTTTATTTAAAAAGTATAATAGATCAAAATTTATTATCAAATGCAATTTATTTTCCTTTACAAACATTTGAAGAAAAGCTATCAATTAAAACACTAAAAGAAAAAATAATAAAATGTGCAGATTTAAAATCAATAAAAGAAGAAGATATAATTAAAGAAATTTTAGATGGAAGAGTTATTGTTATAACAAATTTTTCTAAAGAACTTATATCAATTGATTTATATAAGTTTCCTACAAGGGCACCAACAGAGCCACCAACTTCACCAGTAATTCAAGGACCAAGGGAAGGTTTTGTTGAAGATATGCAAACCAATATAACACTTTTACGAAGAAGATTGAAAACCGAAAATTTAGTTTTAACAACATTAAGAGTGGGTTCTCAAACACAGACAAAAGTTGTTTTAGCATATTTAAAGGGTATTGCAAATAAAAAAATAGTAGATCAGGTTACAAAGAAAATAAAAGAAATAAAAATAGATGGAATTATTGATTCTTATTATGTGTTATCTTTTTTACAAAATAGACCTAATTCATTATTCAGACAAATTGGAAATACTGAAAAACCAGATATAGCCACTTCAAAGTTATTGGAAGGAAAGGTGGCGATTATTGTAGATAATTCTCCGATTGTTTTAACTGTTCCATTTATATTAATGGAAGACTTGCAAAATAGTAATGATTATTATACAAACCATCATTATTCAAGTTTGGTTAGGGTAATCAGACTATTTGGTCTTTTGATTGCTTTAGTTGCACCAGGGGCATACTTAGCAATGCAAATTTATCATTATAATATATTGCCATTAAATTTTCTTATAACAATTGCAGACACAACTCAAGGCCTTCCGTTTACGCCATTTTTAGAAATATTATTTATATTTTTGCTTTTCCAAATTTTATATGAAGTCAGTTTAAGACTTCCAAGTTATTTAGGACTTGCGACATCTGTTGTCGGGGCGTTAATACTTGGTGACACAGGGGTTAAAGCGGGGTTGATTTCACCTCCAGGGGTTATTATTGTTGCTTTATCAAAAATTGCTTTATATACAATTCCTGAACAATCTTCTCAAGTAACAGTTTTACAAATTATATTTATTATTCTTGGAGGCTCGTTAGGACTTGTTGGAATGATTGCAGGTTTTGTTTACTTATTAAATTATCTTAATACTATTGATAGTTATGGAACACCATATTTAGCACCTTATGGTCCAAGAATTCCTCAAGATTTAAAAGATGGAATTTTTACCAAGCCAATTACACAGATGAAAGAGCGTCCGAAGTCATTTTCCCCACAAAAAAAGGAGAAAACATGAAAGAGCAATGTATAAATATAAGACAGGCGTGTGTGTTGATATTGATGTGTATTTTCACAAATAAAATTTTGCTTTTGCCATCATTGATGTTTGAAGAAGCAAAGGCAGATGCTTTTTTTGCTGTTATTGTTTTATTTTTGTTAGATATTGTTGTGTTGCCAATCTTTATTAAGTTGAAAACAATGTATCCTGATAAGAGGTTGTTTGAAATTCTTTCAAAGAAAATCAGTCCCATACTAACAAAATTTATTTATTGCGTTTTTGCAGTATATTTCATGTTTAAGTGTTTATTGGTTTTTAGTATAACTTATGTATATTTTAAACAGCAAATATATCAAGATGAGATAATTTGGTTAATTTTAATATCTGGTATACCAGTTATAAATCATGCAATCATGTCAGGTGTAAGAGCTTTTTCTAGAACAATAGAATTACTTAAATGGGCAGTTTTAATAGGTTTTGTATCTTGCCTAGCTTTTTCGTTGTTTACAGATTTATCAATGCCATTTTTCTTTGTAAGCACAAGTGGAGAGTTTTTCTCTTCAATATTTAATCATATTTTTTCTTTTGGTGACTACATATTTTTGTTTGTTGTTATAGATAGAATAGAAATAAAAAAAGGTCAAGAAAAGCAGTTATACATTTCATCTATAATAGGAATGTTGTTGGTAGGAATGTTATTCTTTTTATTTTATGCAAAATATCAAGTAACTGCGTTTATGCATAATAATGCTTTGGCTGACATACTTGTTTTTTCTGTTCAATTTAATGCTATAGGGCGTTTAGATATAATAGCAATGCTTACAATAATGTTTATCACTTTATTCCAATTAGAAATATATTCTTATGCTTTTTGTGATTGCGTGCTTAATATATTCCCAAAACTTAATAAAATTTTTTCTATAGTCGTTTTTGATATAATCTTTGGCATTTTATATTATGTTTTTATTGGTAAATATGAAATTCTAGTTGGTTCTTCTCAATTTTGGTCGCCATGGTTAGGACTGTTTGTAAATTACCTTTTTCCAATAGTATGTCTGATAATAATTTTATTAGCAAGGAGAAAAAAGAATGAAAAAACAGATTGAAAAAATGGTTAAACAACCTATGATTATTGTCTTTATAATAATTTTAATATTTTTCACACCATTAGCAATTTATTCTCCTGGAGAAAATAGAAATAGGGGTGTTGTGACAGCCATAGGAATAGATAAACAAGATCAAGAATATGAGATATCTTTGCTCACATTTATTCCTACGGCAAATCAATCATATAAAGAGCAAACTTCTATTATTTCTGGGAAAGGAGGAACATTAGCGGAAGCACTTTATAAAGCACAAATAAATATGGGCAGAAAAGTAGGTCTTGCACATGCAAAAACCACAGTTGTCAGCAAAGATTTGTTGCAAGAAGACGTAACAAATCATATAGATTATTTAAGTAGGGTTGCATCATTGCCAGAGAATACAGTTTTTGTATGTTCAAGCAGTTCTGCTAAAAAATTATTAGAGGCTTCGCAAGGATTAGAACAGAAGATTGGGTTAAAGTTAGAACAACTTATAGGCTTTAATGCAAATATTATTTATGTAACAGATACATCTTTGGAAGCCTTTTATAAAGGGTATTATAAAAGGGTAAAATCATCAATTATAGGATACTTAAAATTAAAAGAATTAAATGGTGATTCTCAAAGTGGTGGTTCTTCAAAAGGTGGCGAAAAAGAACAAAACACTGCAAATAATTTGATTGAAGGAGGCTCTCAAAGTAATGATATAGCTTTAAATGATATTATCAACGAAGGAGAAGCAGTTTTACTTAAAGATGGACGCATGGTTGATATTTTGTCTATAGATGAGTTGAATGGAATTAACCTATTGAATAAGAAAGCACTAAATCAAATTATTACAGTTAATAATGTTGAATTAGATGGGGAGAAATTTGATTTAAGTTACAAGATTAAAGATAAAAAGGTTTTAATAAATACAAAATTTGAAAATGATATTCCGGTTTTTTCTGCTCAATTGATTTTAGGTTTAGAATTGGTTGAGGTAAAGGGAAATCATGAAACAATTGTTATAAATACAGAGTTTAGTAAAATTTCAAAAGATGTAGAAAATGCATTAGATAATCAAATAAAGAAAATATTTACAGATGCATTAAAGGTTATGCGAGAAAATAAAACTGATGTGCTTGGAATTAATGAAATATTTTTTAATTCCAATAGAAATTCTTATAAGAAATTCATAGAAAAAATTGAGGATGTAGACAATTTTATAGATTTTGTAAATTTTAAATTATCTCTTATAATTCAACCTGACTAATTTTGTCAAAAGATAATTAAATTTTGTTAAATTGTTCAAAAATGTCCTTTGATTGGTTGTCTAAAAGTTTTTTTTATGATACAATATCTTGTAACATTTTTAAAGGAGGCATTGTGAACGAACAAAAACCAAAATTTAAATGGTCTTATTTAGTTGTGGCGTTTATTGTAATATTGTTAATTGTTTTGATTTTTTCAAATAATGGATATAAAGGCGT